>NZ_JBALOV010000031.1:0-126116 GCF_036965045.1 Bacillus sp. JJ1533
GTTTAGTTTTCAAAGAACTTTATTGTCGCCCTCAAGCGACTTTATTAATATATCATATTATCATTAATAAAGTCAATTACTTTTTTAAAATAATAATTTGTCTCGGTTACAACTTTAAAAGTATAAACGGAAATCACATGTTAATCAAGTATTTTCTCTATAAATATTATTCACTTTTACATCTTTAAAAATAAAACCTCCGAAGGTGGAGGTTTTAGATGATTTCTTCTATAAATATTTGTCGATAGTTTTTTAAATCTAGAAATTCATTTTCGCTCACCTTTAATAAAGGTCGTGTCGGATGAGATTTATCAATAAATACAATCTCTCCAGATTGTCCATTTGAGAGTTTTATTTTTGTTCCGATTGATATGTTTCCGACCCCGTTTGTTAGTGCCTCTACTGCTTCCATGTCAAATTTTCCAAACGACTCCCTTCTAATTTCCTCGAGTGCCTTAAATGGGGATTGGCGGTTGCTGTATGGTTTCTCAAGGGTCATCGCCGAGTACACGTCCGCGACTGCAACAATTTTACTAAATGGATGTAGTCTTTCCCCGGTAACCCCAAGTAAATAGCCTGTTCCATCCATTCTTTCGTGATGCTGGAAAACGGCTAGTTTAACACTATCTTTTATAAGTGCTATCTTTTCAATCATTCGATAGCTATATAAAGGATGCTTTTTTACTTCATTGTATTCAGCTAATGTTAATGATGAATTTTTTAAAAGAATTTTTGGATCTATTTTAGACATTCCACAATCACTTAGTAGTCCCGCCATTGCTAGATGATTGCAATCCGCTTCACTGTATTTAAGCTTTTTTCCTAAATATCCTGAAAGTAAACCAAGCATAATAGAGTGATGGTATATATAGTCTTCTCGGTTAGTATATCTATGTAAAGAGAAGAGTTCTTTTGGTTGTTCAAGTATTCTTTTAAACAAAGGGAGAAGGATTTGACGTACTTTGGAGATCTCGACAAGTGCGCCAGCCCGCCAACTCTGAAATAACCGCTTATATTCCTTTACAGATATAAGGTAATCCTCCACGATTGTATTTACTTTTTCCACCACTTCTACTTCTTCTATTAGTTCAGTAGGGGTGAAGGGCTCTCCATTGATTAAAAATGATTCAACCTGCACATCTTTTACTAAAAACATTTGAAGAACTTGGATATGTTCGTTGGTTAAAACCGTTTTTTTAGGAATAATTGGTTTATTTGTTAAGGAAAAGATGTCATTTGACAGAATGCATCCTTCTTGTAATTGACTAATCCTCACACGCATATTGTTCCGCCCTCGTCTCTCATTCGAATACTAGTATTATTTTACCAAAAAAAGAGAAATACTGCATCAGCAGCATTTCTCTTACATAGTTTATTCAGTATCGTCCTCAGTATCTGGTTCGGCTCCAGTATCTGCTTGGGCTTCTGTAGTTGTTTCTTCAACTGTTTCATTCACTACTTCTTCAGAATCAGCCTCTAGATCTTCTTCCTCTTCCTTCTCAACAACCGCAACTGTCGCTACATGTCCATTTTCATCTAAACGGATGAGCTTAACTCCTTGCGTTGTACGACCAATTTGCGAGATATCACTAATTGACATTCTAATGAGAACACCATCAGCAGTAATAAGCATGAGGTCACTTTCCTCTGTTACTGCTTTAACTGCAATAACCTTACCATTCTTTTCAGTGATATTGACGGTTTTGAGGCCCTTACCACCACGACTTTGGATACGATATTCACTTGCTTGAGTTCGCTTACCATATCCATGTTCAGTGACAATTAGAACATCTAGATTGTCTTCAAGGATTTCCATTCCCACTACTTCATCACCTTCAGAAAGGTTAATTCCCTTAACTCCCGCAGCAGTTCGACCCATAGATCTTACATCTGACTCTGGGAAGCGAATAAGCATGCCATCCTTCGTTCCGATGATAATATCTTTCGATCCATCTGTTAATCGAACTGAAATAAGTTCATCACCTTCATGGAGTCCTACAGCGATTAAACCGCCTTTACGAATATTTGCAAAGGATGATAATGGAGTTCGTTTAGAAATACCCTTTCTTGTTGTAAAGAATAAGAACCAATCATCAACAAGTTCAGATACTGGAATAATCGCATTGATCCATTCTTCTTTATCAATTTCTAGAAGGTTAATGATTGGAATTCCTTTTGCTGTTCGACTAAATTCAGGAATTTCATAACCCTTTAGACGATAAACTTTTCCTTTATTTGTGAAGAATAGAATCGTGTCATGGGTTGATGTTGATAAAAGTTGTTCAACAAAATCATCTTCATTTGTACCCATTCCTTGAATTCCTCGACCGCCACGTTTTTGGCTGCGGTATGTTGAAACTGGTAGACGCTTGATATAACCCTTATTTGTAAGAGTGATGATGATATTCTCTCTCGGGATTAAATCTTCATCTTCAATCATTTCAAGTCCACCAGCTAAAATTTCAGTACGTCTTGTATCGTTAAAACGCTCTTTAATTTCTAGCAGTTCTTCACGAATGATTTCAAGTACTTTTTCCTCATCTGCTAAAATTGCTTTTAACTCAGCAATTAACGCTACAAGTTCTTGATATTCTGCTTCGATCTTGTCGCGTTCTAAACCTGTTAAACGCTGCAAGCGCATATCCAAAATCGCTTGTGCTTGTTTTTCAGATAAGTTAAATCTTGTCATTAAGCCTTCACGAGCAATATCTGTCGTTTGGGATCCACGAATTAACGTAATAATTTCATCAATATGATCTAACGCAATACGTAAACCTTCTAAGATATGTGCTCTTGCTTCAGCTTTTCGAAGTTCAAATGCTGTTCTACGTTTAATAACTACGACCTGATGGTCTAAGTAATATTGCAAGCATTGCTTTAAGTTTAGAACTCGTGGATGACCATTTACAAGGGCAAGCATATTGATTCCAAACGTTGTTTGCAATGCTGTATGTTTATATAAATTATTTAAAAGAACATTAGCATTGGCGTCTCTTCTTACTTCCATCACGATTCTCATACCAGTACGGTCTGATTCATCACGAAGATCGGTTATGCCGTCAATTTTTTTATCACGAACTAATTCAGCAATTTTTTCAATTAATTTCGCTTTGTTTACTTGATATGGAAGTTCAGTTACGAGAATAACTTCCTTCCCATTTTTCATTTGTTCAATTTCAACTTTTGCACGTAGGGTAATCGAACCTTTACCAGTTTCATAAGCTTTTCTAATCCCGCTTCTGCCAAGAATATGACCAGCAGTTGGGAAGTCTGGACCAGGAATAATATCCATCAACTCAGCAATTGTCATCTCAGGATCCTTACTAATAGCTAGGACACCGTCGATAATTTCACCTAATTGATGTGGTGGAACATTCGTTGCCATACCTACAGCAATACCCGCTGCTCCGTTTACCAAAAGGTTAGGGAATCGGGCAGGAAGAACAGCTGGCTCTCTTTCAGAACCATCATAGTTATCCTGATAGTCAATGGTGTCCTTATTAATATCACGAAGAAGCTCCATTGAAATTTTAGACATACGTGCTTCCGTATAACGCATCGCAGCGGCTGCGTCACCATCGACAGAACCAAAGTTTCCATGGCCGTCTACAAGCATATAACGGTAGTTGAAATCCTGTGCCATACGAACCATTGTGTCGTAAACGGCAGAGTCCCCGTGCGGGTGATACTTACCAATAACTTCACCGACGATACGTGCAGATTTTTTATAGGCTTTTTCAGCCGTCATACCTAAGTCGTTCATCGCATATAAAATCCGGCGGTGAACCGGCTTTAGACCATCACGAACATCCGGTAAGGCACGTGACACAATAACACTCATCGCATAATCCAAAAAGGATGTTTTCATCTCTTGACTTATATTGATTTCCTGAACATGCGAATTTTGATTTTCAGACATAAAAAGAAGCCTCCCTTATCAGGGGTATAAAATAAATTCGGATTCTTATTTTAACCCATTCAATTATGCAAGCAGGATAGTCTAGTAATAACCATCCTGCCTGAATTCGTTAAACATCCAAGTTTTTCACGTATTGAGCATTTTCTTCAATGAAATTACGTCTTGGCTCAACCTTGTCGCCCATTAGCATTTCAAAGGTCTCATCCGCTTCGATTGCATCTTGAAGGGTAACTTGTAGCATCGTACGGTTGCTTGGGTCCATCGTTGTTTCCCAAAGCTGCTCAGGATTCATTTCTCCAAGACCCTTATAGCGCTGGATTCCTGGCTTTGGATTACTTGGCATTTCTGCTAAATACTGCTCAAGCTCTCGGTCATCATACGCGTATTCAACACGTTTCCCTTGTTGAATTTTATATAATGGCGGTTGTGCTATATAAACAAAGCCATGTTCAATTATTTGACGCATAAAGCGATAGAAGAACGTTAATAATAAAGTTCGAATATGTGCACCATCCACATCGGCATCGGTCATGATAACTACTTTATGATAACGTGCTTTTGTAATATCAAAGTCTTCCCCAATACCCGTTCCAAGTGCTGTGATCATCGAGCGGACTTCATTATTGGATAAAATGCGATCGAGTCTTGCCTTTTCCACATTCAGGATTTTTCCTCGTAGTGGCAGGATTGCTTGGAAGTGACGGTCACGACCTTGCTTTGCAGATCCTCCAGCTGAATCACCCTCAACGATATAAATCTCACTAATGGAAGGGTCCTTTGATGAGCAATCAGCAAGCTTTCCTGGTAGGCTAGAAACCTCTAATGCACTTTTTCTTCTTGTTAATTCACGTGCTTTTTTTGCAGCCATTCGTGCCCTTGCCGCCATTGTGCCTTTATCGACAATTTTTCGAGCAACTGATGGATTTTCTAGTAAAAATGATTCGAATTTCTCGGAAAACACAGATTCCGTCACTGTTCTTGCTTCACTGTTACCAAGCTTTGTTTTTGTTTGTCCCTCGAATTGTGGGTCTGGATGCTTAATAGAGATGATGGCGGTTAATCCTTCACGAACATCATCGCCTGTTAAATTTGTATCATTTTCTTTGAAAATATTATTTTTACGTGCATAATCATTAATAATTCGCGTTAATGCCGTCTTAAATCCAGATTCATGTGTTCCACCTTCATAGGTGTGAATGTTGTTAGCGAAAGAATAAATATTGCTAGTATAGCTGTCGTTATATTGAAGGGCGATCTCTATGGCGATTCCTTCTTTTTCACCTTCAACAAATACTGGCTCTTCATGAATCACTTCTCTTGTACGGTTAAGGTGTTCAACATATGACTTGATTCCACCTTCATAATGGTACTCCTTACGCTTGTTCTCTTCGCGCTTATCTTCGATTGTAATTTTAACCCCTCTTGTTAAAAAGGCAAGCTCACGAAGACGGGTAGATAATGTATCAAAGTCATACTCTAATGTTTCAGTGAAAATTTCCCCATCTGGCTTAAAATGGGTAGTTGTACCTGTATGATCGGTTTCTCCGATTACTTTTAACTCTGAAACAACATGACCACGTTCAAATGCAATATAATGGATTTTTCCATCACGGTGTACATATACTTCTAGGCTTGTGGAAAGGGCATTAACAACAGACGCACCCACTCCATGCAATCCTCCAGATACCTTATAACCGCCACCGTCAAATTTCCCGCCGGCATGAAGAACAGTCATAATGACTTCGACAGCCGGACGACCCATTTTCTCTTGTATTCCGACTGGGATTCCACGTCCATTATCCTTCACTGTGATACTATTATCTTCTTCAATGATGACATTGATCTCATCACAATAGCCTGCTAATGCTTCGTCAATACTATTATCAACGATTTCCCATACTAAATGGTGCAATCCTCTTCCAGATGTTGATCCAATATACATACCAGGGCGTTTCCTAACCGCTTCTAAACCTTCTAAAACCTGGATTTGACTCTCATCATATTCTTGTTGTTGCAGTTCTTTTTCTTCCATTGCCACCAATATCACCTACACTTTATTTTAAGAAATGCGCAAGCGCCTTGTTCAGCCCCGACAAGCACAAGACAAGACAGCGAGAAGGTCGTCCTTTGACCTTCTTGATGGATTGGCTTGTGACCTCGAGGGGCTAGGCGCTGGAGCTGGACATCGAGTCGTTCTTTAGTCTTATACTTCTTCAAAAATCGTTTCAAAATCAGATACATGCTGTGATCGTTTTTTTAATGTACTAGAGGATAAAGGTGAAAAGTATACTTTATCTACCGTTACCACCACTGACTTTGTATTACCATTAGACAATTCTACCACTCTGTCTTTTTGTACATCTAAAAACTCATTCACGATAGAGGAGGATTTTAAAAGCTGTCGATCTAATATCGTAATGACATCTGATGAACGAACCATTACATTGTCTCCCAAATGTATGAACAAACTTCATCACCTCATTTTAGCTTTGTTATGACCCCTGCAGACACGGAGAATGTTGCGGCCTGCTTTAATGTATCATGATTAATTCCCTCTACACTTGTTGTTGTGACAAAGGTTTGCACTTTGCCTTGAATTGTATTTAATAAATGGGACTGTCTAAAATCATCCAGTTCCGATAGAACATCATCTAATAATAGAATAGGGTATTCCCCAATCTCTGAGTGAATTAATTCTATTTCTGCTAGCTTTAATGATAGGGCTGTCGTACGTTGCTGGCCTTGGGATCCAAAGGTTTGAACATCCTTTCCGTTCACAAAAAATGCAAGGTCATCCCGATGTGGCCCCGCCAATGTAACGCCTCTTTCAATTTCCCTCTCTCTTATTTTAGCAAATTTTTCGTCGTATACATCTACCATTTTCGACAAATCAGCCGTTTCTAATACCTCAATAGACGGTTTATATTGAATCTGAAGCGTTTCGAGCCCTCTGCTGATTCCATAATGGATAGGTTCAGCCCATTTCTGCAATAAGATGAGGAATTCAACCCTTTTTTTAACAATCTTCGTTGCAGCCTGAATTAATTGTGAGGTTAACACACTAAGCATTGTTTGATCGTGTTGCTTTTTTGTTTGAAGCTGCTTTAAATAGTGATTTCGCTGATGGAGGATCTTTTGATACTGACTTAAGTCGTGTAAATAGATAGCCGACACTTGACCAATTTCCATATCAATAAATCGTCTTCTCACCTGTGGACTTCCCTTAACGAGATTTAAATCCTCAGGGGCAAACATAACCACGTTCATATTTCCTACATATTGGCTCAGCTTTTGCTGCTCCAAATGATTGCTTTTGGCTTTTTTACCTTTTTTAGAAATGACAAGCTGCAAGGATAGAGGGCCGTTCCTTTTTTGAACCCTACCCTCTATTTTAGCATATTCTTCATCCCAGCGAATTAATTCTTTATCATTTGAGGTACGATGTGACTTTGCCATCGCTAAAACATAGATGGATTCCATTACATTTGTTTTGCCCTGAGCATTTTCACCTAGAATAACATTGACTTTATCTTCAAATGATATGGAAACTTTTTCATAGTTTCGATAATTTGTTAGCTCTATTTCTTCAATGAACAAATGGATTCACCCTTTGGCACAGCTTGAGGGCCAATCCCTCGTGCTATGCTTTTGATATGACATACGTTCCAAAGCTAGGAATATCTACTACATCTTTATCTACTAGCTTTTTTCCTCGGCGATTCTCTAGCTCTCCATTTACGTAGACTTCATGTTCACTAAGAAACCACTTTGCCATTCCGCCTGTTTGGATGACATCCGCATGCTTTAAAAACTGTCCTAATGTGATAAAGTCCGTTGAAATTTCTATTTCCTTTGCCATTTTTTCGCCTTCTTTCTTTTATTTTACTAAAGAAATTACAACTAGAAAAGAAAACTACTAGGTTTTTACGGCCTAGTAGTTCGTTTTTTAGGCCCACACGAGGTGGGTCACAAAGACGTTGCCACAGGACGTGGCGTTCTTAGTCTTTGATCAATTTAGTAAGTGCGTACTGGGAGAATTAAGTGAAAGACTGTATCGTCATCAAGTGCCTTTATAAAGAATGGTCTCATTGCACCAGTAAAACTAATTCGAATTTCAGAGCTTTCTAACGCTTTTAATGCGTCCATCATATATTTTGCACTAAAAGAAATCTTTAATTCTTCACCTTCAATTGATTTACTTTGAATTTCCTCATTTACCTTTCCAATTTCAGGAGAGGTGGATGAAATTTCGACAACACCATCAGGTAAAGTCGTAAACTTCACGACATTATTATTTGCTTCCCTTGCGAGTAGCGAAGCGCGATCGATAGATTGTAAAAATTCCTTTGCCGCTAAAACAATCTCTGTTTTACTTTCAGAAGGAATCAATCTAGACGTATCTGGATAACTCCCATCTAATAAACGAGAGAAAAATAATAAATGTTTGGTTTTAAAGAGTACCTGGTTCTCTGTTATTACGATGTCTACTAAATCTGTTGTATCGTCAAGAATTTTACTTAATTCGTTTAAGCTTTTCCCAGGGATGACAGCACTGTATGTCCCATCATTTTCTGTTTCAATCGTCGCTGTTCTCATCGCAAGTCGATGGCTGTCTGTCGCAATACAATTCAGGGTATTATTTTCAACCTTCCAGTTTACTCCAGTTAAAATAGGACGAGTTTCTGAGGTTGATACTGCAAATACTGTTTGTCGAATCATATTTTTTAGTAGATCTGCTGGAATTTTAAATCCATTGTTACCTTCAATTTGGGGTAATTGTGGATATTCATCTGCATCTAGACCATTTAAATTAAATTCAGCTTTTCCTGAACGAATAATAGTAAGTAGGTTCGATTGGACTTCAATTTCAACAGTATCCTTAGGAAGCTTTTTAACAATTTCACTAAAGAAACGAGCCTGTAAAACAATACTTCCTGTTTCTTTAATTTCAACAATTTCATCTCCAGCTTCTTCGGTAGGAATAAAGGATTCGATTGAAACATCAGAATCACTACCTGTTAGTGTGACTCCTTCGTTTGTTGCTACAATTTTGATCCCAGTTAAAATTGGAATAGTTGTTCTTGAAGATACAGCTTTCATTACATCTTGAACGCTTCGTACAAGATAGTCTCTTTGAATGATAAATTTCATCAAAAATCCTCCTAAAAGATCGTTCTACTTTTGAATTCATGCGAATACATTTGTAAGTTATATATATTTATTTTTTAAAGATAAAATCGTAGAAGTACTAGTAGGGCCTGTGAGTATGTGGATAACTCGCATAAAACAAATCAAAACAGCCTATCCACATGTGGACAGACTGTGCGCAACAACAAAGAAGTTATTCACAGTATTCACGTTACTAGTACTTGTCCAAAAATAAAAGATGAAACTAATTTTATTCTTAACCCTTTAACTGGGTAATGATTTCATTAATTTGTTTTTGTAGTTGAGTATCTGTTTTTAATAGGTTTGTAATTTTCTCATGAGCATGAATAACAGTTGTATGGTCACGCCCACCAAATTCCTCTCCAATTTTAGGTAGTGAAGAGTCAGTTAATTCCCTAGAAATATACATGGCAATTTGACGAGGGAATGCGATTGACTTTGTACGTTTTTTTGCTTTGAAGTCTTCCAGTTTTATATTATAGTGCTGTCCAACTACCTTTTGAATCTCAAAAATAGTTATTACTTTTGGTCTTGAACTTGGAATAATATCCTTTAAAGCTTCTGCAGCAAGGTCCGCATTTATGTCTTTATTAATCAACGATGAGTAGGCAACGATACGAATCAGCGCACCCTCGAGCTCACGAATATTTGTGTTGATCTGGTTCGCGATATAAAGCATGACTTCATTTGGAATGTCGAGTCCCTCTGCTTTTGCCTTTTTGCGTAAAATTGCAATCCTTGTTTCTAGATCAGGAGGAGTGATATCTGTAATCAATCCCCATTCAAAGCGGGAACGAAGCCTATCTTCTAAAGTTGGAATTTCCTTCGGCGGTCTGTCACTTGAAATGACAATTTGCTTACTTTCCTCATGCAAGGTATTAAAGGTATGGAAAAATTCTTCTTGAGTTGATTCTTTTCCGGCTAAAAACTGAATATCATCTATAAGTAAGATGTCGACATTTCGGTATTTGTTTCGAAATTCAACAGCTTTGTTATCCCGAATTGAGTTAATGAACTCATTTGTAAATTTCTCTGATGAAAGATAGACGACCTTTGCATTCGGATTATGCTCTTGAACATAGTGGCCAATTGAATGCATTAAATGCGTTTTACCTAATCCAACACCACCATATAGAAATAGTGGATTATAGGCTTTTGCTGGTGCCTCTGCAACAGCTAAGGATGCAGCATGTGCAAAGCGATTACCAGATCCAATGACAAATGTGTCGAATGTATATTTTTGATTTAGCATGTTTTGAGAGTGTTCAGCTGGTTCATCTTGTTTCGTAGCTTTTTTCTCAGGTGTTTTCAAATCGAATTCTTCATCTAGTTGATTTTGAGGAATAATAAATTTGATTCCGAGTTCTGCACCGGTTAAATCATATATCGTTTCAGCAATAAGATGCAGATATCTAGATTCTAGCCAATCTCTAGCAAACTCATTAGGAGCCGTAATAATAAGTGTATCTTTTTGCAGGGCATGTGCTTTTGTAGATTTCAGCCACGTTTCAAAGCTAGGTTTGCTTAATTTTTTCTCGATCTCCTGGAGTGCTTTTGCCCATAAATCTGCAATATTCTCCAACAATATCCCTCCTTTGTATCACGATTCTATTAAGTATAATGAGTCAAATGTATAAAAATAAGTCTTTATGCAGCCATTTAATCTAAAATGAATAAGGTTTTATAAATATACATTCTGGGTAAATTGTGAATAAAGATATAATATAGTAGAAAAACATCTTTTCGACATAATCCACTGATTGTGGACAAGTATTCATTCACAATGTGTAAAAACCTATCCACATGATATCCACAATCTGTGGATAAATGAATTATGTTGATAACTTATTACGAGTGAAAACAAAACTATAATATCAGATAATGACTATATAATCAATGGTTTTTGAAAACTTATCCACATAATCTATACCTTGTGGAAAATAATTATCCACAACACAAGATGATGTGTAAAACTTGTCGATAAATGTTGTGGATTAAAAAAACTGTCGAAAAAAGTTGTCCACAACCTAGAAAAGTTGAAACGCCTTGCTCAGAAATGAGGAAACTGGAAGCTCCGACAAAGAGGTGTATTTTACCTCTGCAGGAGGAGATGAAATTTCTCGAGTTTCTAGTCGCTGGAGCTGGACATTTTAAAAGTAGCGAAAATGGGTATTTAGATATGGGTGAATTTTTAGAGGTAATTGCAGATCTCGACTTATTTTTCTAAATGATCATTTTCCATCCAAAATATAGTAGTTCAAATAAGGTTGACATCTTTTATTGGTTTTCACTATAATTAGTAAGACTGTCTGATGTATAAATTGAGAGTTAATTCCTCAGGGAGGTGTCATATAATGAAAAGAACATATCAACCAAGCAAACGTAAGCACAGTAAAGTTCACGGATTCCGTAGTCGTATGAGTTCAAAAAACGGACGTAAAGTTATTGCTCGTCGTCGTCAAAAAGGAAGAAAAGTATTATCAGCATAGGCCACTGAAAGCTCAGTGGTCTTTTTTTCTAAAAGGACATGCCGTACGGGAGTTGTAAAGAATGAAAAAGGAATACCGTATAAAAAAGAATCAAGATTTTCAAACGGTGTTTAAATCTGGAAGATCTTCAGCCAATCGGCAATTTATTGTCTACGTATACTCTAGAGAAGAACTAGAGCATTTCCGCATTGGCTTATCCGTGAGTAAAAAAATTGGAAACGCTGTTACTAGAAATCGTATCAAACGATTAATTCGACAATTCTTTCTTGAGCACAAAGAACAGGTTCAAACTAAGGATTATGTAATCATTGCTAGGAAGCCTGTTGCCGAAATGAACTATGAAGAAGTGAAGAAAAGCTTGCTTCATGTCTTAAAGGTGGCAAAAGTGTTCAAAAAAGTCCCTAAATAAGCGACTTTTTTGAAAGGAAAGAAAGAATTTTTCCTATAAAGATGGTAGAATACAAGGGTACATATTGATTTTCTTCGAATGAATATGTTTTCAAATATATATATTTACCTTTAGATATTTAGAACTAGGAGGAAAAGTAGTTGAAAAGGCGAATATTATTAATAAGTGCGCTAATAGGGTTGGTTCTTCTATTATCTGGGTGTGCCCAAATCAATGAACCGATTACCGCTGAAAGCGAAGGGGTATGGAACAAATACTTTGTTTATCCATTATCTTGGCTGATTACTTATTTTGCTGAACTAACAAGTAATAGCTATGGTTTAGCAATTATCATCGTAACTCTTTTAATTCGTTTTGCTTTATTGCCATTAATGATTAAACAAACAAAAAGTTCAAAAGCAATGCAAGCAATTCAACCTGAATTAAAGGAACTACGTGAAAAGTATAGCTCAAAGGACCAAGCAACACAGCAAAAACTGCAACAAGAAACGATGCAGCTATTCCAAAAGCATGGTGTCAATCCACTAGCGGGATGCTTCCCATTATTGATTCAAATGCCAATTCTAATTGGTTTCTACCATGCGATTATGAGAACGAGAGAAATTGCTGAACACAACTTCTTATGGTTTGACTTAGGTGAATCAGATCCATATTATATACTTCCTTTAGTTGCTGGTGTGACAACATTCATTCAGCAAAAAATTACAATGGTGGGCATGGATAATAACCCACAAATGGCAATGATGCTATGGTTAATGCCTATTATGATTGTTGTCTTTGCAATCAGCTTCCCAGCAGCTTTATCATTATACTGGGTAGTAGGTAATATCTTTATGATTGTTCAAACAATATTAATTAAAGGTCCAGATATTAGAGCAGCTAAATCTGGCAATGCGGGAGGAGCCAAAAAGTGAAACAAGTAACTGCTACAGGGCAAACCGTCGATGAAGCAGTAGAATCAGCTTTAGCTCAATTAAGTACAACAAGAGACCGCACCGAAATACAAATCATCGATGAGGGTAAAAAAGGAATATTTGGGATTTTCGGAACGAAACCTGCAGTTGTAAAAGTAACTGTAAAAATGGATCCAGTAGAAGAGGCACAGAAGTTTTTAGAAAAAGTTGTCTCGTCAATGGGGGTTCAAGCTACGTTGGATGTTACGAGAAATGGTAAAAATGTAACATTCCAATTATCCGGTGAAAAAATAGCTGTTTTAATAGGGAAAAGGGGTCAAACCCTTAATTCACTCCAATATTTAACACAACTGGTTGCAAATCGATTTTCAGATCATTATTTAAACATAGTGGTAGATGCTGAAAATTATCGTGGTCGTCGTGAAGAAACCTTGGTTCAACTAGCCGAAAGACTTGCTGATAAGGTAAGTCGAACAAAGCAAGATGTTAAATTAGAGCCAATGCCATCGTACGAGCGTAAGGTTATTCATACAGCCCTTGCAAATCATGCAAAGGTTAAAACATCTTCAAGTGGCTCAGATCCAAACAGACATATTGTGATTTCACCAGCAGAATAATGTAGTAAAAGATACCTAGGCGTTTGCCTAGGTTTTTTTGTGCCTTTTTTTATGAGGATTGTTCTTGGTCTTTTTAAAGAACAAGTTGTTATAGTACAGGTGTTTTGTTTAATTGTTGCAGGAAGTTGAATTCTTCATTATTGTTATTCACATGTGGATAAGATAAAATGGAGTGTAGTTTATTTTGAGGAGACAAGGATTTGTTTTCCTTGTGGACAAATAGGCAATACTAGCAAATGAGAGTTATTCACAGTTTTTATTTTTGAATAAAGCAGAAGTCATATTGAAATGTTGATATATAAGAAGGTGAGAAAATGGAGTTTGATACAATAGCAGCCATTTCAACTCCAATGGGAGAAGGAGCAATTGCAATTGTTCGATTGAGTGGGGATGAAGCAATTGATATTGCTAATCGAGTGTTTAAAGGGAAGAACCTAAAAGAGGTTGACTCACATACGATTCATTACGGACATATCGTAGATCCAGATACGGGCCAAGTCATAGAGGAAGTAATGCTAACCTTGATGAGAGGACCAAAGACCTTTACGAGAGAAGATGTTATTGAAATCAATTGCCATGGTGGACTTGTTTCAGTAAACCGAGTTCTCCAGCTTGTCCTCACAAATGGGGCAAGGTTAGCTGAACCAGGTGAATTTACAAAGCGCGCCTTTTTAAATGGCCGAATTGATCTCTCGCAGGCAGAAGCAGTTATGGATTTAATTCGTGCAAAGACTGACCGTGCAATGAATGTAGCCATTGGGCAAATGGAAGGGCGATTATCGACCCTTATTAATCGCTTGCGTCAGGAATTACTTGAAACGCTTGCACATATCGAAGTCAATATTGATTATCCAGAGTACGATGACGTTGAAGAAATGACCCATCGTGTGCTGCTTGAAAAAGCAAACATCGTACGCGATGAAATCATAAATTTATTAGAAACCTCTAATCAAGGGAAAATTTTACGAGAAGGTTTATCTACTGTTATTATAGGCAGGCCAAATGTTGGAAAATCATCACTGTTAAATAGCCTTGTTCACGAAAATAAGGCAATTGTTACTGATATTCCGGGGACAACTCGTGATGTAATTGAAGAATATGTCAATGTACGTGGTGTCCCATTACGTCTTGTGGATACAGCAGGAATTCGTGAGACGGAGGATATTGTGGAACGGATTGGTGTTGAGCGCTCACGAGAGGTTCTGAAAAAAGCAGATCTCATTTTACTGGTGTTAAACCATGGGGATGACTTAACAGAAGAGGACGAGCGTTTATTTGAAGCTGTTTCAGGTATGGAAACAATCGTCATTATTAATAAAACAGACCTGCCGCAAAAAATAAATATGGAAAAAGTGAAGGAACTTTCGAAAGATGCTCCCATTGTTTCAACCTCTTTACTCGAGGAAAAAGGGGTAGATGATTTAGAAATTGCGATTTCCTCCTTGTTTTTTACTGGAAACGTCGAAGCAAATGATTTAACATATGTTTCTAACTCTCGTCATATTGCCCTGTTAACGCAAGCGAAAAAATCAATTGAAGATGCTATTTCGGGAGTAGAGTCTGATCTTCCAATTGATATGGTTCAAATCGATTTAACAAGAACATGGGAACTATTAGGAGAAATTGTAGGGGATGCTGTTCACGAAAGTTTAATTAATCAGCTATTCTCACAATTTTGTTTAGGAAAATAGATAATAAGTATGAGTCAAAGGGAGTTGTCATGATCTACTGCCTTTTTGAACATCCTTAAAGAGGAGGAAGTAACATTGAGCTTTGAAGCTGGAAATTATGATGTCATCGTCATTGGTGCCGGGCATGCGGGCAGTGAAGCAGGTTTAGCCTCAGCTCGTCTAGGTGCAAAAACACTGATGATTACAATCAATTTAGATATGGTTGCATTTATGCCATGTAATCCATCCATAGGTGGACCCGCAAAAGGAACAGTTGTCCGTGAAATCGATGCCTTAGGCGGCGAAATGGCAAAAAATATTGATAAAACACATATTCAAATGAGAATGCTGAACACGGGTAAGGGCCCAGCTGTCCGTGCATTACGTGCACAGGCAGATAAGTTTTCCTATCAGCACGAAATGAAAAAAACATTAGAAAATGAGCCGAATTTAACTCTTGTTCAAGGAATGGTGGAACGTTTAATCGTTGAGGACGATATTTGTAAGGGTGTTATTACGAAAACGGGTGCCACTTACCATGCCAAAACAGTTGTTATTACAACTGGCACCTTTTTACGTGGTGAAATCATTATTGGTGAATTAAAGTACTCTAGTGGACCAAATAACCAACAACCGTCTATCAAGCTGTCTGAGCAACTTGAGGAGTTAGGCTTTACTTTAGTACGATTTAAGACGGGGACACCACCACGTGTAAACAGTCATACGATCGACTATAGTAAAACGGAAATCCAGCCTGGTGATGAGACACCTAGAGCTTTTTCATATGAAACGACAAAATACATCACCGATCAGCTTCCATGCTGGTTAACATATACAAGTGAAAAAACACACCAAATTATTGATGAGAATTTACATCGTTCCCCGATGTATTCCGGAATGATTAAAGGTTCTGGACCACGTTACTGCCCATCAATTGAGGATAAGGTAGTGCGTTTCCATGATAAGCCTAGACATCAAATTTTTCTAGAGCCTGAAGGAAGAAACACACAGGAGGTCTATGTTCAAGGGCTTTCTACAAGTTTACCTGAGGATGTTCAACATCGTTTAATTGCATCTGTTCCAGGACTTGAAAATGCTCAAATGATGAGACCGGGATATGCGATCGAATATGATGCGATTGTTCCTACCCAGCTTTGGCCATCACTTGAAACGAAAAAAATTAAAAATCTTTATACAGCTGGGCAAATTAATGGAACGTCCGGGTATGAGGAAGCGTCAGCCCAAGGGATTATGGCGGGGATTAATGCTGGACGACGTGCTCTTGGTAAAGAGGAAGTCATCTTAAGCCGTTCAGATGCTTATATCGGTGTACTTATTGATGATTTAGTTACAAAAGGCACAACTGAGCCTTATCGTCTTTTAACATCACGTGCAGAGTATCGTTTACTTCTTCGCCATGACAATGCAGATTTACGCTTAACTGAGCTTGGTCATGAGATTGGGTTAATTTCAGAAGAAAGATACCAAAAGTTCTTAACTAAAAAAGAAGCGATTGAAAAAGAAATGGAACGTCTTCAAGGAATTCGAATTAAACCAACAGCTGAGGTTCAAGAACTAATCCGTTCAGTTGGTGGAAGTGAATTAAAGGATGGTATTTTAGCATCTGACTTATTGAAACGTCCGGAAATGACATATGAGCATATTCGAAAATTAGCACCAAGTGATCAAGAGATTCATCCTGATGTTGCAGAGCAAATAGAGATTCAAATCAAGTATGAAGGATATATTCAAAAATCCTTACAGCAGGTTGATAAATTAAAGCGGATGGAAGATAAAAAAATCCCAGAAAACATTGATTACGATGCAATTTCTGGTCTAGCAAATGAAGCAAGAGCAAATTTGAAAGAGGTACATCCTTTGTCAATTGCTCAAGCGTCCAGGATTTCAGGTGTGAATCCAGCTGATATTTCCATTCTGCTTGTCTACCTGGAGCAAGGAAAAATTGCACGGGTAAACTAAACACAAAAGATATATTCGATTAACAGTGGAAGGAAATACAAAATGGATACTTCATTATTTACATCTATGTTGGAGGAGAAGGGGATTTCCCTTTCTCCAACTCAACTGGATCAGTTTGAAACGTATTTTAAATTATTGGTTGAATGGAATGAAAAAATGAACCTGACGGCGATTACAGAGAAGCCTGAGGTGTATTTAAAGCATTTTTATGATTCTGTTTCGGCTGCATTTTATTTTGATTTTACAAAGGGTTATTCGATTTGCGACGTAGGAGCGGGGGCTGGTTTTCCAAGTATCCCATTAAAAATCTGTTTTCCAAATTTAAAAATTTCAATTGTGGACTCACTCCAAAAGCGAATCACTTTCCTCAACGAGCTTTCAAAGGAGCTTCATCTCGATAATGTGACATTTTATCATGACCGAGCCGAAACCTTTGGGCAAAAGGGAGAAATTCGTGAATCCTTTGATCTTGTAATGGCAAGAGCTGTTGCTAGAATGTCTGTATTAAGTGAATTGTGTTTACCATTAGTAAAAGTAAATGGGACATTCATTGCAATGAAGGCTGCTTCAGTAGCCGAAGAACTAGAAGATGGAAAAAAGGCGATCACAACACTGGGCGGCAACCTAAAAGAGGTCCATCACTTTTTATTACCAATTGAAAATAGTGACCGAAACATTGTAATCATCGAAAAGAAGAAACCAACACCAAAAAAATACCCTCGTAAACCAGGGACACCAAATCGTTCACCCATTAAATAAGCTGTGGTGGACGATTTTATTACATGTATATCATTGATAACCCCATGAATTAGTAGAAAGATAGTAAGATTTTTGTAAAATTCATGTTATAATAGAAGGAATGAGAGAGTAAATAGAGAATTATTAACTTTATTCAGCAGAATTTTCTACTTGTCTAAGTGGTAGGATGAATGTACGGTGTAACGATTTACATGAGGCGGTCAACCCGTGGCTAAATAAAGTTAAGCCTCCGGCGGATGCCACGATTTTTCAATGGGAATTTTTCGAGCCTAAGATCAAAGACTAAAAACGCCACATCCTGTGGCAACGTCTTTGTGACCCACCTCGTGTGGGCCTAAAAAAATCGGGCGCAAATACGCCAAGGCGCATTTGATTAGTGGGAGTTCTAAGGGGTGGTGGAATTATGAAGCATCCATTTTCACGATTATTCAGCATCGGTGAAAAAGATGATAAACAACAAATGAATCAAGAACAGGTGGAAGAAACACAAATAGAGGATTCAATAGATGACGAAGCGACACACCTGGAGGAAGTAAGACAAATTCCGATAAATGAGATTGTTCCAAACCGATATCAACCGAGAACTGTGTTTGCAGAGGATAAAATTAAAGAGCTTGCATTAACCATACGTACACATGGAATTATTCAACCCATTGTAGTTCGACAATTTGCTGATCATCAATATGAAATTATTGCTGGTGAACGACGTTGGAGAGCTGTTCAGACTCTTGAATGGGAGACAATTCCGGCCATTATTAAAGAATTCAATGATGCTGAAACGGCTTCTGTTGCATTGATCGAGAACCTCCAACGAGAAGAGTTATCAGCGATTGAAGAAGCGTATGCTTATGCTAGATTACTAGAATTACATAATCTTACACAGGAAGCGCTAGCTCAGCGATTAGGGAAGGGTCAGTCGACAATCGCTAATAAGCTGCGTTTATTAAAGTTGCCTGAAGAAGTCCATCAAATGCTTATGCAAAAAAAGCTTACAGAGCGTCACGCGAGAGCTTTAATTCCTCTTAAAGATCCCGAAAAGCAAATTAAGCTTATGCATGACATTATTGAAAAAGAGTTGAATGTTAAGCAGACAGAGGATCGCGTTGTTAAAATTCTTGAATTAGAAAAGGAACAAAAGCGACCTAAGCCTAAATTTAAAGCAGTTAGTCGTGATATGAGAATTGCAATGAATACGATTCGTCAATCATTAACGATGGTTGAGGAAAGTGGCGTCAATTTAAATACAGAAGAGGAAGAATTCGACGAATATTTCCAATTTACGATTCGAATTCCTAAAAATAAATAAACAAATCGATTTCCTTACCTTTACGCGGTAAGGGAATTTTTTTTAGTTTTATAAAGCAATGAATATCCTAGTGAAAAAAATAAATTGTCCTTAGAAATGTTTCACGTGAAACATTTTTTATAAAAAAAGATAAACCCTATCATTTTTTCATGATAGAATAGTAAAAGTGAAAGATTTATAAAGACCTCACTTTGTAGAAAAATGTAGAATAGTAGTTTAAAAGTGAAAGTAGGTGACATCGTGGGGAAAATCATCTCAATTTCTAACCAAAAGGGTGGAGTAGGGAAAACAACTACTTCTGTAAACCTAAGCGCATGTTTAGCTTATGTAGGAAAGAAGGTTTTACTTGTTGACATTGACCCTCAAGGGAATGCAACAAGTGGTTGTGGCATAGAAAAAGCAAATGTAGATCAATGCATTTATGATGTGCTTGTGGATGATGTAGAAGCGAAGGATGTTACGGTACCAACGACAGTTGAAAATTTATATATGATTCCAGCAACAATTCAATTAGCGGGTGCTGAAATTGAGTTAGTGCCAACAATTTCTCGCGAGGTTCGTCTAAAAAGAGCCTTAGATGAAGTTAGAGACCAATATGACTATATTATTATTGACTGCCCACCATCATTAGGTTTGTTAACATTAAATGCTTTAACAGCTTCTGATACCGTGATTATTCCAGTTCAGTGTGAATATTATGCACTTGAGGGCTTGAGTCAGCTATTGAATACGATTCGTTTGGTTCAGAAACATCTTAATACAGATTTAATGATTGATGGAGTACTTTTAACGATGCTTGATGCTAGAACAAACTTAGGTATTCAAGTCATTGAAGAAGTGAAAAAGTATTTCCAAGACAAAGTATATAAAACAATTATTCCAAGAAATGTACGATTAAGTGAAGCTCCAAGTCACGGAGAACCGATCATCATCTATGATCCTAAATCAAGAGGTGCTGAAGTATACTTAGATCTTGCAAAGGAAGTGATTGTAAATGGCTAAAGGGTTAGGTAAAGGTTTTAATGCTTTATTCCCAACGATGGAAGTAGGGAAAGAAGAGGTTGTTCAAGAGATTAAAGTTACGGAGTTAAAGCCAAATCCATATCAACCAAGAAAGACATTTGAGCCAGAGGCAATTGCTGAGCTAAAGGAGTCCATCCTTACACATGGAGTTTTACAACCTTTAATTGTTCGAAAAACGATTAAGGGATATCAAATTGTGGCAGGTGAGAGACGTTTCCGTGCTGCCAAAGAAGCAAAGCTAGATACTGTTCCTGTTGTTGTTAGAGAATTAGACGAGCAACAAATGATGGAAATTGCATTGCTCGAAAATCTACAGCGTGAGGATTTATCACCAATAGAAGAAGCGTTTGCTTACCAATCCTTATTAGACCATTTAAAACTCACCCAAGAACAGCTTGCGAAAAGATTAGGAAAAAGCAGACCTCATATTGCAAACCATCTCCGTCTTTTATCTCTTCCTAAACATGTGCAGATTTTGATTTCAGAAGGAAAATTATCCATGGGGCATGGTCGTACATTATTAGGACTTAAAAAGAAGGAAAAATTGAATGCGGTTGTTGAAAAGGTCCTTGCAGAGGAGCTTAACGTTCGTCAATTGGAAGCATTGGTTAATCAATTGAATCAAAATGTTCCACGTGAAACATCCAAACCACCTAAAAAGGAAAAAGACGTCTTTATTAAAGAACAAGAGTCCTTCCTTCGTGAACGTTTTGGTACATCTGTAACGATTAAACAAACGAAGAAAAAAGGGAAAATTGAAATTGAGTTCTTTTCAAATGAGGACCTTGAAAGAATACTTGAACTGCTAGAGTCACCAAAAATTTCATAAAATACAAAGAAGACCTGCATGTTTTTATTTAATCAAATAAACCGTGCAGTGTTTTTTATTACAAACTAAATTTATATACTTAGGGGAAATGAAAATTGGTTCTTTTAGGAACGATTGTAAACGGGCTGTGTATTGCAGCTGGAACCATACTAGGAAAGGTATTACACCGAATTCCTGAAAGGGTAAAAACAACTGTTATGCATGGAATTGGACTTGCTGTTTGTTTATTGGGAATTCAAATGGGACTAAAAAGCGAACAATTTTTAATTGTTATTTTTAGTTTAGTTTTCGGAGCTGTTCTCGGCGAATGGTGGGGGCTTGAAGATAAATTAAATAAGTTAGGAAATTGGATTGAAAAAAAGGTCGGCTCATCTTCAGGTGAAGGTACGATTGCGAAGGGCTTTGTGACGGCGACCTTGATTTTTGTCATAGGTGCAATGGCAATCATTGGCGCGCTTGATAGTGGTTTGAGGAATGATCATCGTGTTCTATATACAAAGTCCATTATAGATGGCTTTACTAGTTTAATATTAACAACGACGTTAGGTATAGGTGTACTATTTTCGGCTGTGCCTGTTATTCTTTATCAAGGCTCTATTGCGTTATTTGCGACACAAATTGATAAGTGGATTCCAGCTGAGCTTATGGACACGTTTATTGTCGAAATGACAGGAACGGGTGGGTTAATGATTGTCGCAATCGGAACAAATCTATTAGGCATTACGAATATTCGTGTTGCTAACTTATTACCGGGTATTTTAGTAGTCGCAATCCTCGTATCAGTGCTGCACTATTGGAATTCTATTATCTATTTTGCACAAGCTATTTTTTAAACCTCTTCTCTCACGGAAGAGGTTTTTTTATAAAGTAAATCGATCTTTTTCAATTGGGTCAAAGTCTAACTTTCGCAGATAATTAAATTCAGCTTTGCAAATGCCACTCGAAATAGTATTAGCAAGTTTCATAACTAGACTTAATCTCGTATTTTGAAGGACAAAAAACTCCATAAATCCACTCACATTGACAATTCCCGTTATATGCATATCACCAATAGGGGTTAATTCCTTATTTACGCCAGCTCCTGGCTTGATTGGACCCTCACCGATAGTAATAGACCCCACGCTCTTTAATCTGCCTAAACAGGCATCTATTCCAATAATAAAGGGGTTTGTATATTTCTGATTAACTTCTTCAATTTTCTCTTGAAGATTAACTGCATGAATAGGTTCGTCCAATGTGCCATATACATGAAAGTGGGACAATCCTTTTTCAGCGATTTTTGTACCGATTAAAGGTCCAAGACAGTCGCCAGTGGAACGGTCCGTCCCGATGCAAAAAAATATGATTGGTTGATTGGTCGTAGTTGGGAGCATTGAAGTGATTTTTAAAGAAATTTGATGGTCAGCTAATTCTTGATCATGTGGAATTCGAAATGGCTCATTTTTTAGATGGTCAAAAAATTTATATCTAAGATTCATAGGTTTTCACCCCTTTTAAACTGTAGTAACAGTATACGGAAGAATCTTACATTCTATACATCTGAAAAAAAGAATCTTAGAGTTGTAATTTGTTCGAATTAGATAAAAGGATTATGAGTGGTGGAGGGATTGAATGTTTCAGGCAGGGATTCGTTGGATGTTTTTAATTTTAGGTACAGCTATTGGTGCAGGATATGCATCAGGAAGAGAAATTTGGCAGTTTTATGGTGAGCAGAGTGGCTTAGCGATAATTTTCTTTACCTTCATCTTTATTATTTGCTGTTATATTATTATGAAAATAAGCTATGAAAAAAAAGCAGAACACTTTGTTCCTGTTTTAAAAGAATTAGTAGGAGAAAAAGTTTCACATGTGTATGATGTAATAACGATTTTATACCTATTTTCTACCACAGTCGTAATGTTAGCGGGTGGTGGTGCTACTTTGGAGTTGTTTAATATTCCATTTTGGTGGGGGATCCTTATTTTTGGTTTTCTCCTTGTTTTGGTCTTTCTATGGAATATTAATGGTTTGGTCTCCATTAATATGGCCATTATTCCTGCCTTAATTATTTTCTTAGTCACAGTCTTGTTCATTTTTTTATCATCGAATGGTAAGGAGTTTTCCTTTATTCTTCATGAACAAAGCAATTGGCCGTCTGCCTTTACGTTTACAGCACTAAATATTTTACCACTTGTTGCGGTGTTAGGTGCAATTGGAAAGGAGATGAAATCAAAAGGAGAGGCTTGGGTTGCAAGTGTTGGAAGCGGTTTGTTTTTAGGTGTTATCACCTATATTTATAATGAAGCACTTATTGAAGTGGCACAGGAGATTATGCTCTACGAGATTCCCTTGTTTGTAATCTTGAAAGGTTTTCCTTATGTAGCTGTGTTCATCATGTCTATCCTTTTATTTGGTGCGATATTCACAACAGCAGCGTCTGGCTTATTAGGATTATCCACACGTTTTAAAGAAAAAATGAAAATGCCATTGTGGATAATTTCCATCATTTTAATATTGTTGATGACACCTTTTACTACCTTTGGTTTTTCGACCCTCGTTTCAATTTTGTATCCTTTATATGGTATTGCTAATTTATACCTGTTAGCGGTCATCTTACTGTATCCAATTGTAAATCGCTACAATTTAAAATGAATTCCTGTTACAATACAAGATATAAAATATACGAGGATAAAGGGTGAATGTCATGGTTGATAAAGACTACGGATTACATGATATTGTAGAAATGAAGAAACCTCATCCGTGCGGAACTAATAAATGGAAAATCATCCGACTTGGAATGGATATTCGAATTAAGTGCGAGGGCTGCGAACATAGTGTGCTTATCCCACGAAAAGAATTTGGACGAAAGTTGAAAAAGATACTTGTTAAGCATGAGGAATAAAGCCTCGTGCTTTTTTTTATATTTCTGGCAAATCTTTTTTATAGAATTTTTGAATCGGTCATTTATAATAAACATTATGAAAGTTGGAGCTTTGTAGGGAGATGAGTAGAGTGACCACAATTAAATCTGCATGTCCGTTAAATTGTTGGGACAGCTGTGGTTTTGTTGTTGAAGTAGAAAACGGAAAAATTTTAAAAATAGATGGAGATAAAGAACATCCGATTACAAAGGGTAAAATTTGCGGTAGGGGCCGTATGCTGGAAGCAAGAACAAATTCTGATGACCGGATTCTTTATCCATTGAAAAAAATAGATGGAGAGTTTCAAAGAATTACATGGGAACAGGCTTTAACGGAAATTTCAGCGAAACTTTCAGAGGTGAAACAGAAATATGGTTCCACATCTGTGTTGCACAGTCATGACTATGCAAATGGAGGGCTTTTAACAAAAATTCCAGATCGCTTTTTTAATTGTTTTGGAGGTGCGACGGAATTAATCGGTAGCATATGTTGGGGTTCGGGAATTGAAGCACAGAATTGGGATTTTGGAAATGCGGCTAGCCACGCTCCCGAGGATATCTACAATAGTAAAAATGTAATTATTTGGGGAAGAAATGTGACACGTACGAATATGCATCTTTTTGCTTACTTACAGGAAGTGAAAAAGAAGGGGGTCAATATTATCGTCATTGACCCGATTTATAATGGTACGGCTAAAATCGCAAATTCATATATCCCCATTACTCCAGGAATGGATGGGTTTTTGGCAATTGGAATTATGAAGGAGTTACTTCGTTTAGGACTACAGGATCAAGATTTTATTTCAACACATACAGTTGGATTTGAACATCTAGTGGATGTCTTGCAGTCGATCACAATGGAACAAATTGAGGAAGTAACAAATGTTTCACGTGAAACAATTACACATTTAGCCCGTGTTTATAGTAATGGTCCAACCGTAACTTATTTGGGTTTAGGCATGCAGCGCTACGCGAATGGGGGAAATACAATTCGTTTAATTGATGCCCTTGTTGCAGTGAGCGGGAACGTTGGTATTCCAGGTGGTGGTGCCAATTTTGGAAATACACAGGTTGGTCAAAGTTTTGATAGTGAAGCACTGACACTTCCTGAGAGGAAGAAAGAGTCAAGGGCATTTGTGATGGCTGAACAAGCTGAAAAAATCTTAACAGCATCAGAGCCACCGATTAAAATGATCATGGTATCATGCGGAAACCCATTAACGCAGGTACCGAATACAGCTCTTGTTCAGGAAGCATTTCAGTCAGTAGACACGGTGGTTGTTCTAGAACAGTTCATGACAGATACAGCAAGATTAGCGGATTATGTACTTCCGTCAGCGACTGTTTTTGAGGAAGAAGATATTTATTATTCTTCCATGTACCATCACTATGTAAATTATGGACCACAGTTAGTCGAAGCTCGTGGTGAGGCAAAATCGGATGTTTGGATTTGGACAGAACTAGCAAAAAGACTAGGTTTTGGTGAAGATTTTAATTATACGAGAGAAGAGTTTATTAAAATGGGATTAGGTTCATTACAGGATGAAGGAATTACACTGGAATATATAAAAGAGAAAAGCCATGTTCCTCTTCCTGTACAGCTTGTTCCGTGGCAAGACTTTCAATTTAAAACCCCGTCTGGAAAATTTGAGTTTACGTCGACACTCGGGGAGATAAAAGGATATGATGGGCGTTTGAAAATTTCATATCCGAGAGAATCGATTCATTCAAACGAAGAATTATCAAAAAAATATCCATATTCATTATTAACCATTCATCCATTACGCTCAAACCATTCACAAAATTATCATTTAATCGAAGGATTACAAACAGTAAAGGTTGAGATTTCAAAGGACATTGCAGAGCAAAAGGGTCTTGAGCCAAATGATCGAGTGAGGGTATTTAACGAACGCGGAGATATCACAGGAAAGGTCCAAATTTTAAAGGACTCTGCACCAAATATTGTGTGTATAGATGAAGGACAATGGCATATTTTTGGTGGCAGTGTGAATCAACTTACCTCTCATCAGGTTTCTGACAATGGTCTTGGCAGTACGTTATATGACTGCCTTGTTGGAATAGAAAAGGTGAATGAATAAGATATCGGTATTTTTCCGAAAGCCGTTTCCAGCTGAAACGGCTTGTATTTTTGATAAGGAATATCTATAATTGTTGAAGGCTAGTTAGTATGTTACGGATAAGAGGAGTGGAAAAATCAATGGCGTTAACAGCAGGTATCGTTGGTCTTCCAAACGTTGGAAAATCAACTCTTTTTAATGCAATAACACAGGCAGGCGCGGAATCAGCGAATTATCCGTTCTGTACAATTGACCCAAACGTGGGAATTGTTGAAGTACCGGATGAGCGTTTAAATAAATTGACAGAATTAGTACAACCAAAAAAGACAGTCCCAACTACCTTTGAATTTACGGATATTGCTGGGATTGTTAAAGGGGCCAGTAAAGGGGAAGGTCTTGGTAATAAATTCTTATCACATATCCGTCAAGTGGATGCAATTTGCCATGTTGTGCGCTGTTTTGCAGATGACAATATTACACACGTATCAGGTAAGGTTGATCCAATTGCAGATATTGAGACAATCAATTTAGAGCTTATTTTAGCAGATTTAGAATCTGTAGATAAGCGGATTGACCGTGTAGCGAAGCTTGCAAAGCAGAAGGATAAGGATGCCGTTGCTGAACATGAAGTGCTTGTAATGTTAAAAGAAGCATTTGAAAATGAACAGCCGGCTCGTGCAATTGAATTTACGGATGAACAAATGAAATATGTAAAGGGCATGCATTTACTAACAAGCAAACCAGTTTTATACGTTGCTAATGTTGGTGAAGATGATATAGTGGATCCTTCTTCAAATGAGTATGTTCAGTTAGTTCGTGTGTTTGCTCAAAAAGAGAATGCAGAAGTCATTGTTATCTGTGCGAAGATTGAATCTGAGATTGTGGAGCTCGAAGGGGAAGAAAAAGCGATGTTCCTTGAAGAACTTGGAATTGAGGAATCAGGGCTTGATCAGTTGATTCGCGCTGCTTATCATTTACTAGGACTAGCTACATATTTTACAGCTGGTGTACAAGAAGTGAGAGCGTGGACGTTTAGAAAAGGAATGAAAGCTCCACAATGCGCAGGGATCATTCACTCCGATTTTGAGAGAGGATTTATTCGTGCTGAGACGGTATCGTATGAAGATTTGCTTGCAGGCGGCTCAATGACGGCTGCTCGTGAAGCAGGTAAAGTACGTCTTGAAGGAAAAGAATATGTAGTTCAAGACGGAGATGTTATCCATTTCCGATTTAATGTATAAGGTATGTTGATGTTAGCCGCAGGACGAAGTTTCGTTTTGTGGCTTTTTGTTTAATAAGAACTCTGTGAGTAAAATTAAACACTCCTTGCCTATAAAATATTCATGTGGTATAATATTTTTCTGTGAGTAATTGAAATAATTGCTCCTTGCCCTTTTTAGGTAAAGGGCCGTTAGTCCAAAAGGAGGTGTAACGTGATGAGAAAATACGAAATTATGTATATCATCCGTCCAAACATTGATGATGAAGCGAAGAAAGCTTTAGTTGAGCGTTTTAATGGCGTTTTAACTGACAATGGTGCGGAGATTACAAACGTAAAAGAATGGGGTAAGCGCCGTTTAGCTTATGAAATCAATGATTTCCGCGATGGTTATTACATGATTCTTAACGTTATGTCTAATGCTGAAGCTGTTAGCGAATTCGATCGTTTAGCAAAGATCAGTGAAGACATTATCCGTCATATCATTGTTAAAGAAGAAGAATAAGAATTGTTTAGAGTATAGACTCTGTTTTAATATCCTGTTAAGGAGATGGTTCTGATGATGAATCGTGTCGTTCTAGTAGGGAGACTTACAAAGGACCCAGAATTACGATATACCCCAAGTGGAGTTGCAGTTGCAACCTTCACACTTGCAGTGAATCGAGCATTTACGAATCAGTCAGGTGAACGTGAGGCTGACTTCATTAATTGCGTTGTTTGGCGCCGACCAGCTGAAAATGTTGCAAACTTCCTCAAAAAAGGAAGCTTAGCTGGCGTTGATGGTCGTATTCAAACAAGAAATTATGAAGGTCAGGATGGCAAACGCGTATATGTTACTGAGGTTGTAGCGGAAAGTGTTCAATTCCTTGAACCTAGAAATGCGAATGACCAACAGCGCAGCAGTGGAGGTAACTTTGGCGGAAACCAAGGCGGAGGCTATGGTGGAAATCAAGGTGGATATGGTGGCAACCAGGGTGGAAACCAAGGCGGATACTCTCCATTTGGACAGAGTCAGAACCCAAATCAAAACCAGGGACCTACAAGAGTAGATCAAGATCCATTTGCAAATGACGGACAACCTATTGATATTTCAGATGATGATCTTCCATTCTAACTTGTAAGTCATTCAATATAATATAATTTGGAAGGAGGAAAAACAAATGGCAGGCGGACGTAAAGGTGGACGTGCAAAACGTCGTAAAGTGTGTTACTTCACAGCTAATGGTATTACACACATCGATTACAAAGAAGTAGATTTACTTAAAAAATTCGTTTCTGAGCGTGGTAAAATCTTACCTCGTCGTGTAACAGGTACAAGCGCTAAATACCAACGTAAATTAACAGTTGCTATTAAACGTGCTCGTCAAATGGCATTATTACCATATGTATCTGGTGAGTAATAAATAAAAGCGATGATCGCCAATGCGGTCATCGCTTTTTTAGTTCTTATTGAAATTCTTAAGCACCATTTCTATGGTCCCTTTGAAACTTATATACTTTGTTTTAATACAAAAAAGCGTGGTGAAGCTAGTATTAATAAAGTCATGACTATGGAACAGAATATGAAAGCACCAAGCATAGTGATGATGTTCGCCGTTAAGGAGAACCATATGGCGTCAAATCCTGTAAGCTGTTCAGCAAAGAAGACAAATCCTGATACAAAATGCCAGAAATAACGAGCTAAGCTGCCGATAAAAATGGCTGAAATAATGAAGGCTAGTGATTTTCCTTTATTACCTTCATTTAAGCTTTTCTGAACACTGTTTTTAAATAATCCAGCAAACCCAATGAAAGAAAATGCTAAGAAATAGTCAATGGCCCCTTGAACTGGATGGATAATCCACGGATCAAAAATGACTTGTAAAAGTCCCCATAAGAATCCTGAAAGAAATCCAATTTTAAATCCCCATCTAAGAGCTACAATAAATACCGGAATCATTGCAAATGATATCGAGATTGATGGCCCGAATTTAATTGATGGTACAAACATATCCAGCGCTAGCGCCAATACCGCAAAAATCGCAGCTTCGATCATTGCCTGTAATCTTGTGTTTCTCATAAAAAAATCCCCCTTGAAGTATGTTGTAAATGAACGTACCCCAAGGGAGAACAACTTTAATAAAAGTAGTGGTTCTCAACATTTTTCCACATCCCTACGCTAGATTTAACTAACAGGTTCGAAGGGTCTGAACATTCATGTTCACTCTCAGCAAAATTGCTCCCCTTGTGGTTACGTTTCCTTATATAAATACTATCATAATCCAAAATAGGGAAAAGTAAAACAAAAAGATTCGGCACAGAGGGACTTTGATTGAAAGCGACACGTACGAAGTCACTAAATCCTGTGGAATTCCAAAAGTTGAAGACTTTCTAGTAAATCTTTAAAATAGAAGGTGATGAACAAATAGGTTCAGTTGCCATATAAGTTGAGGTGAAAAGGTGAAAAACGCAAAAATTATAACAGAAGGCGCAATGCTATTAGCCATATATAGTGTATTGTTACTCCTTACATTATATCTACCACTGCTTGGAGTAGTACTTTCATTCCTTTTGCCCATTCCGTTTATCCTGTTTACGGTGAAATATAAGGTTAAGCAGTCATTGCTATTTATTCTAATTGCTTTTTTATTATCGGGTTTATTAGGTTCTGTCTTTGGGGTTATACATACGATTATGTTTGGAATTACAGGAATCCTGTTAGGTGAACTAATTAACCGAGGAAGAAGCGGGATTGATCTATTTTTGGGGTCTTGTTTGTCATACTTGTTCTCAATCGTGCTTCTGTATGTAACAGCCATTTTGGTTTTGCAAATTGATGTCTTTGATATGATTCGTGAAAGCTCACGGGAATCTTTTGCAATGGCTGAGAGTATAATGAGGGCAACAGGAGGCGAAGTAAATACCGAGGTCGTAACGCAACTGGAAGACTCAATAGAGATGATGCAGTACATGATCCCAAGCATGTTTGTTTTACTTGCAATGCTTTTTGCTTTTGTAACGGTTGTCGCCATGAAACCGGTGCTTGTACGACTTCAGGTTAAAATGAATCCATTTCCGCCATTTCGTGAGATTTCGTTTCCTAAGAGCATCTTATGGTATTACTTACTGATTTTACTTTTTAGCTTTGTTGAAATGGAAAAAGGCACGTTTGGGTATACTGCCTTTTTAAATCTCTTTTTTGTTTTGCAGATGTTTATGGTGATTCAAGGTTTATCTTTTATTTATTATTTTTGTCATCAAAAAGGAATTACAAAGGCTGTGCCTATTGTACTGACGATTCTTTCACCATTTCTCCTTTATATTATTCGAATCTTAGGTATAATTGACTTAGGATTCCAACTGCGAAATCGAATTAGTGGAAAGAAGTAAATCAAAGCTTTAGGAGCTGAAATTACATGCCAGACTTTTACAACAGAAGGTTATTTCGCTATCCTATCTATGCATTGCTTGTGATTACAGGTATTTTTAGTGCAATTCTTACTTATTTTAAATGGATAATTGGGTTAGCATGTTTTTTGCTCCTTGGATTGATTGTGTATTTTTTATACAAAGCAAACTCACTTATGAAAAAAGAAATGGAGCATTATATCTCGACCCTTTCGTACCGTTTAAAAAAAGTTGGCGAAGAAGCTTTAATGGAAATGCCGATTGGGATCTTGCTTTATAATGATGAGTTTCAGGTGGAGTGGGCGAACGCCTATTTATCGAATTTTCTTGATGCTGATACTCTTGTAGGGAGATCTCTTTATGAGGTTGAAGAACTGATTGTTCCATTAATTCAACAAGAAGTCGAAAGTGACACAATTACGTTAAATGAGCAGAAATTTAAGGTCATTATAAAGAGAGAAGAACGCTTGCTTTATTTCTTTGATGTTACGGAACAAATGGAAATTGTGCAATTGTATGAAGCTGAGCGTACGGTATTAGGAATTATCTATTTAGATAATTATGATGAAGTAACCCAAGGGATGGATGATCAACGAAAGAGTTCGTTAAATAGCCAGGTTACATCGCTTCTTAACGAATGGGCGACCGAACATGGCGTATTTCTAAAAAGGACTTCATCCGAGCGATTTATCGCAGTGTTGAATGAAGAAATCTTGTCCAATCTTGAAAAGACAAAGTTTACAATATTGGATGATGTGAGGGAAAATACTGCGAAGGATAGTGTAGCATTAACCTTAAGCATTGGGATTGGAATTGGGGTTCCAACCCTACCAGAGTTGGGTGTTGCTGCACAATCGAGCTTGGACCTGGCATTGGGACGGGGGGGAGACCAAGTAGCGATAAAGCTACCGAATGGAAAGGTTAAGTTTTATGGCGGAAAAACAAACCCAATGGAAAAACGGACTAGAGTCCGCGCACGCGTGATTTCACATGCATTAAAGGAAATTGTTACAGACAGTGATAAAGTCATCATAATGGGTCATAAATACCCTGATATGGATGCGGTAGGCGCTGCTATTGGAATTTCAAAAGTGGCACAAATGAACCATAAAGAAGGGTACATTGTGTTAAACCCGAATGAAATTGATTCAGGTGTAGGTCGTCTACTAGAGGAAGTAAAGCAAAATACGGAACTTTGGTCGTATTTTATTACTCCGGAACAAGCGCTTGAAATCGCTACAAATGACACGCTGCTTGTTGTTGTGGACACTCATAAACCATCGCTCGTGATTGAGGAAAAACTTGTATCTAAAATTGATAAGGTTGTGGTCATTGATCATCACCGTCGTGGCGAGGAATTTATACAATCTCCATTACTTGTATATATGGAGCCATATGCATCTTCGACAGCTGAGTTGGTTACAGAGCTTCTCGAATATCAGCCAAAGCGGAAGAAAATCGATATGCTTGAGGCAACGGCTTTGCTTGCGGGAATTATTGTTGATACAAAGAGCTTTACGCTTCGGACAGGGTCAAGAACATTTGATGCGGCATCCTATTTACGAGCTCAAGGTGCAGACACTGTCCTTGTTCAGAAATTCCTTAAGGAAAATATGGAACATTTTAAAAAGCGCTCAAGGCTGATTGAGTCAGCGTTTATTTATAAAAATGGAATTGCGATTGCAAAAGGCAAAGAGAATGAGACTTTCGACCAAGTGATGATTGCACAAGCAGCAGATACATTGCTAACGATGAATGACGTAGTCGCATCATTCGTGATTTCCATCCGCCATGATTTAAGAGTGGGAATCAGTGCTCGTTCATTGGGAGAGGTTAATGTACAGTTGATTATGGAAGGTTTAGGTGGCGGAGGTCATCTGACAAACGCAGCAACACAGTTAGCTGATACAACAATAGAAGAAGCAGAAGAACAGCTACTTTTAGTGATAGATGAGTATTTAGAGGGAGGTACCAAGGAATGAAGGTTATTTTCTTAAAAGATGTAAAAGGTAAAGGAAAAAAGGGAGAAGTGAAGAACGTATCTGATGGATACGCACACAATTTCCTATTCAAGCAAAACCTTGCGATTGAAGCGACACCAGCAAACATGAAAACATTAGAAGCAAAGAAAAATAAAGAATCCAAAGAAGCTGCAGAAGAATTAGCACAGTCAAAGCAATTGAAAGAAAAGCTTGAAGCCCTAACAGTTGAGTTACAAGCAAAAGCGGGTGAGGGCGGCCGATTATTCGGTTCAGTAACAAGTAAACAAATCGCTGATGAGTTAGCGAAAAAGCATGGAATCAAAATTGATAAGCGAAAGTTTGAGCTTCCAGATGGAATTAGAGCATTAGGTTATACAAATGTACCTGTAAAACTACACCCTGAGGTATCAGGAACTGTAAAAGTACATGTCAAAGAACAGTAATTTCCATTGAAAAACAACATAGAAAACAGATAGAATGAAGAATGTGGTTTTGTTACAGACAAGATCACATTTTTTCATATAACAAGCTTTTTCATACTGAAATAAGTATAATAGTTAGATAGACTATAAAATAAAGAACTACAGATAAAGGGAGTGGAGAATAGTTGAGTGACATTTTTGCTGATCGTATTCCTCCGCAAAATATAGAGGCGGAACAGGCAGTTTTAGGTGCGATTTTTCTAGAACCGAGCTCACTAACTCTGGCTTCAGAAATATTAATTCCAGAAGACTTTTATCGGGCAGCCCATCAAAAGATTTTTGACGCGATGCTCAATCTCTCAGATAAAGGTGAACCGGTCGACCTTGTAACGGTTACCTCTGAGTTGGCGGATGCAAAGATTTTGGACGAAATTGGTGGAGTTTCGTACTTAAGTGATTTGGCAGGCTCTGTTCCAACAGCCTCCAATATTGAATACTATGCCAAAATCATTGAAGAAAAATCGATTTTACGCCGGCTGATTCGCACGGCAACGACAATTGCAACGGATGGTTATTCACGTGAAGACGAGGTAGATTCTCTTTTAAGTGAGGCCGAAAAAAATATTATGGAAGTGGCAAACCGTAAAAATGCGGGTGCCTTTCAAAATATTAAGGATGTTCTCGTCCAAACCTATGATAATATCGAAACCCTACATAATCGTGTAGGTGATATTACGGGAATTCCAACAGGGTTTACTGAGCTTGATAAAATGACTGCTGGATTCCAACGAAATGACTTAATTATCGTTGCGGCCCGTCCATCTGTTGGTAAGACAGCCTTTGCTCTTAATATCGCTCAAAACGTAGCAACCAAGACCGATGAGAATGTCGCGATCTTTAGCCTTGAGATGGGGGCAGAGCAGCTAGTAATGAGGATGCTTTGTGCAGAAGGAAACATCAATGCGCAAAACCTACGTACAGGCTCTTTAACACCTGAGGATTGGAGTAAGCTAACGATGGCAATGGGGAGTTTATCAAATTCAGGAATTTATATTGATGATACCCCAGGTATTCGTGTGAATGAGATTCGCTCTAAATGCCGTAGACTTAAGCAGGAAAGTGGATTAGGGATGATTCTGATCGATTACCTTCAATTGATTCAAGGGAGCGGTAGAAGCGGAGAAAACCGCCAACAAGAGGTTTCTGAAATCTCACGTTCCTTAAAAGCATTAGCACGTGAATTAAAGGTTCCAGTTATCGCCTTATCACAGCTATCCCGTGGTGTGGAACAAAGACAGGACAAGCGTCCGATGATGTCAGATATTCGTGAATCTGGAAGTATCGAGCAGGATGCGGATATTGTAGCATTCTTATACCGTGATGATTATTACGACAAAGAATCAGAGAATAAGAATATTATTGAGATTATCATCGCAAAGCAGCGTAACGGCCCGGTAGGAACGGTTTCGTTAGCATTCGTAAAAGAATACAATAAATTCGTCAATCTCGAACGCAGATTTGATGATGCCGGTATGCCACCAGGTGCGTAATCAAAAAGACGTGTCACATATGTGATACGTCTTTTTTCATTATATGCCAATTTAGCTATGTAACAATTCTACTAAGATGTCTTTCGATGTGCAAAATCGACAGGAATCCTTAAGAAAAGCGTGGTGTTGTATGAGGAAAGACTCATATGAATGCCAAAAATCTACATTTTTCGTGTAAAAATATGTCAGGAATACTACAATTATATTACATATTGGAAACTAGTATACTATTTTTCTAATTCTATGGTAAATTAAAAAAGTATAAAATAGAGAGATTTGTCGAACTATCGAATACGTCTTGGCGTATTTTGTAAGACAACGCTTTTCAACTCACAGGGTGAGAGGAACGAATCATTCGGACAAGCAACCTTTGTTCAGGGAGGAAAGACCGTGTCAAACCAAAATAAAAAAGAAAAAGCACCAAGAACATACATGACTTTGTTTAAACGAGTGGCTATTACATCTGTAGCACTTTCAACACTAGTGTTTGGAACAGTATCCGCAGATACTAAAATCCAAACCGTGTATCACGTATACATAGATGGCGAAAGAATCGGAACAGTTGATTCCAAAGATGTTGTTGAGAATGTAATTGATCAGGAAGTAGACTCTTTACAGGACCAGTATCAAGGACTATCCTTAGTCGCAGATAATATTTCAGTTGTTGAAGAACAAGCCTTTCTTCCGACTTTTGATAATACAGCAGCTGCAAAAAAATTAGAGGCTGAGCTGGAGATTGCAGCAGAAGTGAAAGCTATTACGGTTGATGGAGAGCCAGTTGCATACCTTAAGAATGAAGAAGATGCAAATGAAGCTCTTAAACAACTAAAATTACAATATGTAAACGAAGATGAGTTGCAAGAGCTAGAAGCTAGAGCAGACTCAGAAGAGCCTTTACCAGCACTAGCTGAAGGACAATCTCGTTTATTAGACGTTTCATTTAAAGAAAAAGTTTCAATTTCAGATGAAAAAGTTTTACCTGAGCAGGTTCATAACCCTGCTGATACTGTTACATTGCTTCAAAAGGGAACTTTAGAAGAGAAAAAGTATCAGGTTAAAGAAGGGGATGTACTAGGCTCTATCGCAGTAGATCATGATTTAACAACATCTCAACTTTTAGCCTTAAATCCAGAGATGAAGGAAGATTCACTCCTTCGAATTGGACAAGAGTTAAATGTAACAGCATATAAGCCGTTTTTAACAGTTGTTGTTAAAAAAGAGCAAAACAAAAAAGAAACAATCAAATTTGAAACAAAGATAAATGAGAATGCAAATATGTTTAAAGGTGACAGAAAAGTAACCCAAGAAGGTCAAGATGGTGAAAAGTCTGTTCACTATGAATATAAAACAATCAATGGCAAGACAACAGAAACAAACAAAGTTGGGGAATCCATTATCAAAGAACCAATAGCTGAGATTATCGAAAAAGGAACAAAGGTTGTTCCATCTCGAGGATCTGGTCAGCTTGCATGGCCAACAGTTGGTGGTTATATCTCCAGTCATGTTGGGTACAGATGGGGAAGACTCCACAAAGGACTTGATATTGCAAGACCAAGTAATCATGCGATTAAAGCAGCTGACAATGGAACAGTTGTAGAAGCGGGATATGATGGAAGTTTTGGTAATAAAATTGTGATTAACCATAATAATGGAATGAAAACAATTTATGCACATTTATCATCCATTCATGTCAGTGTGGGACAAACTGTGACGAAAGGCCAACAAATCGGTGTGATGGGATCAACTGGTCACTCAACCGGAACGCACTTACATTTTGAATTATATATAAATGGGGTTCTGAAAAACCCAATCGATTATCTATAAAAATATTTAGGATTAAACCTTCGGCATGATGCTGAAGGTTTTTTCATAAGTATTAAGAATGATGAAAGGGGAAAAGGGATGGACAAACGTCCTAAATCATTGATTTTTTCTTACAGACAGATGATATACCTCCCTTTTTCTGCTAAAGTTAGAGATAAAGGAGCAAAATAAAAGGAACGATACGAACTATATACATGTAGCCTCATAAATTTATTATTATGTGAAGGAGATAAGGCGAATGGAAAAAGTAATTCTTGTAGTGGATGATGAGAAACCAATTGCGGATATATTACAATTTAATCTTGAAAAAGAAGGATACAAGGTGGTTTGTGCCTATGATGGCAACGAGGCATTAGAAAAAGTGGAAGAAGTGAATCCAGACCTTATTCTTCTCGATATCATGCTGCCTCATAAAGATGGTATGGAGGTATGTCGTGAGGTACGAAAAAAACATGATATGCCAATTGTCATGCTGACAGCAAAGGATTCTGAGATCGATAAAGTATTAGGTCTTGAGCTTGGTGCGGATGATTATGTAACAAAGCCATTTAGCACTAGAGAACTACTTGCACGTGTGAAGGCAAATCTACGTAGACACCAACAAATTTCTGAGGCAGTTAGCCAGGATACATCAAGTGAAATAACAGTAGGTTCACTTGTCATTCATCCTGATGCATATGTTGTAAGTAAACGTGGTGAAACAATTGAGTTAACGCACCGTGAATTTGAACTCTTGCATTATTTAGCAAAGCACTTAGGCCAAGTTATGACAAGAGAGCATTTATTGCAAACGGTATGGGGCTATGATTATTTCGGTGATGTACGGACAGTAGACGTAACCGTTCGTCGCTTACGCGAGAAAATTGAAGATAGCCCAAGCCACCCAACTTGGATTGTAACAAGACGTGGAGTAGGCTATTATTTACGAAACCCTGATCAGGAGTAAATCCCAAAATGAGAAGACTAGGATTTTTTCAATCCATTCACATGAAATTTGCCCTTATTTATTTGCTTCTCATTTTAATTGCCATGCAAATTATAGGGGTATATTTTATTGGGAAACTGGAGTTGCGATTAGTAGAAAACTTTAAAGTATCGTTAAATGAACGTGTCAATATGCTAGCGTTTAGCATGGAGCAGGAAATGATGAAGGAGAGGGAGGACCCCTCTACTTTAGAAAAGGATATTCGGAGTATCTTACAAGACTATGAGTCAGAGGATATTCAGGAAATACAGGTCATTAATAATAAAAGCCGTGTAATTGGAAGTTCAGATCCGTACAACCAAAGTTATGTCGGACGAAAAACCAATCAGGATTTTGTCAAACGAACATTATTGCTCGGTGACAACCCAGATGACGTACGTTTGGATAAAAAATCCTATGAACGCGTGTATGTATCTTCTACACCTATTCGTTCAAATGGGGAAATTATTGGTGCCATTTATTTAAAAGGAAAGATGGAAAATGTCTACGATGACATTAAAGAAATCAATGATATTTTTGTAACAGGGACAGGAATTGCAATGGCGATTACTGCGATTCTCGGAATTTTTGTTGCCCAAACCATCACTAGACCTATTTCTGCGATGAGGAAGCATGTTGTGGAATTGGGAAAAGGGAATTATTCGAAAAAAGTAAAGGTATTTGGCCATGATGAGATTGGTCAATTAGCCATGACCTTTAATAATTTATCCAAAAAAATAGAAGATGCCCAGGCGACAACAGAAGGTGAACGTAGGAAACTTTCCTCTGTATTGGCACATATGACAGATGGGGTCATTGCGACAGACAAAAAGGGGCAGGTCATTTTAATTAATGAACCTGCCGCAAGCATGCTGGATGTTTCACGTGAAACAGTCTTAGAACAATCCATTGTATCTGTTCTAGGCTTAGACGATCAATATACGTTTGAACAGCTTGTTCATGATATTGATACAGAAATTCTAGATTTTAGTACTCATAAAAAGCAATACATTATCAAGGTTAGCTTTTCAGTTATTAAAAAGGAGTCAGGCTTTATTAATGGTTTGATTGCGGTTTTATATGATGTAACTGAGCAAGAGAAGATTGAGAGCGAACGCCGTGAGTTTGTAGCGAATGTTTCGCATGAATTACGAACGCCGTTAACGACCATGCGGAGTTATCTTGAAGCATTGGCAGAAGGTGCTTGGAAGGATGAAAAGATCGCACCCCAATTTTTAAATGTCACACAAACTGAGACAGAGCGGATGATTCGACTCGTGAATGACCTGCTTAAATTGTCAAAACTAGACAGCAAGGACTATCAATTTTCAAAGGACTTAATTAATTTTACAAAGTACTTTCATAGAATTATTGATCGGTTTGAAATGGCGAAGGAGCAACATGTATCATTTGTCCGTAATTTACCAGAAAAACCGATTTATCTTGAAATGGATCAGGATAAGATTACGCAGGTACTAGATAATATCATATCAAACGCATTGAAGTATTCACCAGAGGGTGGTACAGTCACCTTCAAAGCATTCGAGGAAAATGAAGAAATTGTGATTAGTGTGTCTGACCAAGGTGTCGGGATCCCTGATGATAATATTAATCGTATTTTTGACCGTTTTTATCGAGTAGATAAAGCGCGGACACGGAAATTAGGGGGAACCGGGTTAGGGCTTGCGATTGCCAAAGAAATGGTCGTTGCTCATGGAGGTAGGATTTGGGCTGAAAGTGAAGAAGGGGTTGGAACAACCGTATTCTTTACCCTGCCAACAGCTGATATTCAAGAGGAGCTAGAGGATGATTGGGATGAAGTATGAATCAATAAAAACAACCATATTAATCATCTTGGTGCTTTCAAGCATTGTTCTGACATGGACTTTGTGGACCTATCAGCCCCAATACAAAGACCTAGAACCAACAGATGATTTAGTAGAGGAAGTAACGGAAAATGTCTTTAAGGAAACGTCTCAAGTGATTAAACCTAGTAACATTCTCTATCATATCGAGGGTCAGCATTTTGGTACCTTTAATGGAGTAGAACTAAATAAAGTGATGAAAGAGATCAGCACCTGGGAGATTTATGATGTTCAAAACATTACACACACTGTACAAAACGAAGGCTTAGCAGACTTTTTAAGTCGAAGTGGACATGTTGAAATTGACTTTCCAAATCCATTTCCTTTGCAACTTTATAAATCTTTTATGAAAATTAATGATAAAGAACATTCTCTGATTTCCTTTGATCGATTTGTCATTGATGTTGATTCAGAGAATCGTGGTCAAGGATCTGTGTACTTTGTATCAACAGGTGATAACTTGGTGTATGAAGGTCAGGTTGATAGCAGGTTAACAAAGGATTTTAAAAGAAGTTTTTATACAACTGCGACAAGATATCCTGAACAGATTGAATATACGCTATCAGAAACCAATTCCGTATATTTACCGAAGGATACCACGGTTGTAGATCGTCTGGATTACTATATCGATGAAATTGAGATTAATACCTTTGTTGAGCGCTTATTTGCAAACCCAGACCATGTCAAAAGGGACATGCTTACAACGGGTGAGGTTCGTACGGATGGAACAAGACTTCTGAGAGTCTATCATAATCAAAAGTATATTGAATTCCTTAATCCAACGATCATAACTCGAAATCAGACAGCCACGTCAGATTTAATTCAAACAAGCATTGATTTTGTCAATGAACACGTTGGCTGGACAGATGACTACCGCTTTTTTAGCTGGAATAAAGAGACCCAAACGACTGTGTTTAAATTATATGTGAAAAACATTCCGGTCTTTAGTAGTAATAGGCTAGCTGATATCACGCAGCATTGGGAAAACAATGAAATTGTGAAATATACCCATCCATCCATAAGTCTTCAAATTGATTGGGACCAAGTAAAAATTAGACTTCCAAAGGGAGAAAAGGTCATGGAGTCCATCAAGGGTATTTCTGATTTTAATCCTGAATTACTAGATAGTGTGATGATTGCTTATGAAATGAAGGAGACAGAAGATCATTCCCAGTTTCTTTCACTTCAACCGATTTGGACATACAGGTATAATGGAAGTTGGTCAAAGGTCGAGATAAAAGATGAAAGTCTAGGGGGGAATGAAGATGGATTGGAGTAAAACCAAGTCCTTATTTATCATTACCTTCCTGATTCTTAACATCTTTTTAGGGTATCAGCTCGTTCAAAAAAGGGATAGTAGTCAGCTGAATGTCCTCTCGGAATTGAGTATTGATGAGGAATTAGCGGCAGAAGAAATTACGTATGAGGCTTTGCCAAAGGAACCGGTTGAATTAAGTTATATTAGCGGAAAGGTTAAGATTTTTACAGAGGAAGATGTCAAAAGCCTCAAAAATCAGGATGTAAACCTCGAAACTGCTGGTGTATTAAAGGGGAAATTCAAGGATCCTGTTAAAATATCGTTTACCGACCAAGTGAGAATCCAACAATTTGTAAAAGACAATTTGTTAGATGGTGAGAAATATACCCTATGGAGTGTAAATGAAGAGGAAGGGACCATTGTTTTAGTCCAAACACATAACGATTACAAGGTCTTTGGACAGTCTCTAAATATTAGCGGGGTCATTTATTTATATGTGAATGACGACCATGAAGTCGTCTCCTATGAGCAAACACTAATCCCTGAGTTTATAGAGCATGAGCTGGAGGATTTGATTACGCCAAAGGAAACTCTAGAAAACCTTTTTAAAAATAGTCATTTAAAATCAGGCAGTCATGTGACGAAAGTGGAAATTGGGTATTACCCACTTGTTCCTTATTCAGAATCACAGCTATTGGCACCAACATGGCATGTTGTCATTGATGACGAGGTCGATATTTATGTAAATGCTATTGAAGGACAAATTATTTATAAGAAAGAGTGAACTACTATGGGGTTGCATTTTAGTGTGCTTGCAAGTGGAAGCACGGGAAATGCGTTCTATGTTGGGACAGACAAGCAATCCTTGCTTGTAGATGCCGGGTTAAGTGGTAAACAACTAGAACTGTTATTTAAAGAAATAAAAAAAGAAATTAAGCATCTTTCAGGGATTCTAGTTACACATGAGCACAGTGATCATATTAAAGGACTTGGTGTACTTGCAAGAAAGTACAAGCTTCCAATCTATGCGAATGAAAAGACATGGAAGGCAATGGAGCGAAATATTGGGGACATCCCGACAGAGCAAAAGTTCATTTTTCAAATGGGGACGGTAGAGACATTTGGAAATATGGATGTTGAATCGTTCGGTGTCTCTCATGATGCTGCTGAACCGATGTTTTATGTATTCCATCATGAGGGGAAAAAGGTTGCTTTAATTACGGATACAGGCTATGTCAGTGACCGAATGAAGGGTACAATTGAAAATGCGGACGCGTATGTTTTTGAAAGCAACCATGATGTGTCCATGCTTCAAATGGGGCATTATCCATGGAGCATTAAGCGTCGTATTTTAAGTGATGTCGGGCATGTTTCGAATGAGGATGCGGCCCTTGCGATGTCCGATGTTATCGGGGACCGGACGAAACGTATCTATTTGGCCCATTTAAGTAAGGATAATAATTTAAAAGAATTAGCACGCATGTCGGTCAAGCAAACCTTGGAAAGCAAGGGGTATGACGTTGGCGAGCAATTCGAGTTGTATGATACAGATCCCAAGATTCCAACCAAGCTTGCATATGTCTAACTTTAAATAGGAGGAGTTAAACCCCTCCTATTTAAAGTTAGAGCCTCCGGCGGATGCCACAGATTTTCAAAGGAATTTTTCGAGCAAGCTCGAGAAAATCTGGGCACAAAAACGGCAAGTCGTTTTTGATCTAAAGACAAAGCCTATCTGATTTTGTTCAGATGGGCTTTTTGTTTGGAAAAACACTTGCCGTAGCTAGCAAATTCTAGTAATTTGAAACTAAGACGAAAGTGGTGAGCGTATGAAATCTTTTGTTTTACGGACGGCAGGTTTAATGGCGCTTTGGGGATTGTTTTTCATTTATGATGAGTCGATACCAAATGCCTCTTCAATCATGATTTGTGCAGCAGTTATGTCTTTCTATTTCTTTCTGAGAATCACACCAAAGCCAGTGCATTTATATGGAATCATTACTGGGCTCTTGCTTGTGTTAGGAGTTGCAGAAGCTGGAAACCCATTTGTGTTTTTACTATTGATGTATGTGACGCTATTGGGAGCGAATCAATTGGAAGGTAAACCATTTAAGGGACTTGTGGCTTTAACGGCAGCATCCTTATTGGGGTTTATTTTTGTGGTGGAAATTGAATTGTCCATGTACGTTTATTTTCTCTTATTCTATCTTCTTGCACTCCAGGTGAATGATCTATGGACGAAGCGGGAAGAGCAGCGGAATCTTTATGAAGAATTGCTTGGGGAATATCGGAAGCTAAAAAGGGTAGCACTTGCTATGGAAGAGGAGGCACGCTATCAGGAGAGGACAAAGATTGCAAGAGACATTCATGATTCCGTTGGACATAAATTAACAGCCCTATTAATGCAGGTAGAGATTCTTTCCATCCAACAAGGGCCTGAACACTACAAAGAAATAAAGCAATTGGCGAAAGAGAGTTTAGAAGAAACTCGTTATGCTGTTCGAACCTTAAAGGACAGAGAACATGAAGGAATTGCAACGATTTTGCAGCTGATTAAAAAGCTTGAATCTGAAAGTCATATTTTGGTCCAGTTTACAACAAGGCAGGGAATTCTTTCTGAGCAGCTCACAAATAAACAAAGTGTCGTGCTTTATCGTGTCATCCAAGAAGGGCTTACAAATGCAATGCGTCATGCTCATTCACGTGAGGTACAGGTGGAACTAGGAAAAACAGCAGACGGGAATATGGAATGTATCGTTAAAAATCGCATTCATAGGAAAGAACCCTTTCAAGAAGGATTTGGACTATCAAATATGCGAAAACGTGTAGAGGAATTAGATGGAACGCTCGCAGTCTATCAAACGGATGAACAGTTTGTGATAAAAGGGATGATTCCATTAGTGAAAATGTAAGGGAGGGAACTTACATGTTAAATGTGTTAATTGTAGAAGATCAATCCATTGTGAGACAGGGCTTAAAGCTTATGCTACAGCAAGATAAGCAAATACGGGTAGTAGCGGAAGCGGAAAATGGGGAAGACGCAATCAATAAGATGGAGGCCCATGTTATTGATGTGGTGCTAATGGACATTCGAATGCCGGTTATGAATGGCCTCGATGCGACAAGAAAAATTAAGGAACGCTGGCCAAATGTAAAGATTTTAATTCTTACAACCTTTAATGACGATGAATATGCAATTCAGGCATTAAAATATGGGGCCAACGCCTTTTTATTAAAAACATCAGATCAACAAACACTGATCCATGCTGTACATAGCTGCTTTCAAGGAGGACTGCCCATACATGAAGAGGTTGTGGCAAAGGTGATGCCACGTTTATTACATAAGATAGAGAAAAAAATTGAATTGCCTTTGTCCGCTAGGGAACTGGATATTACAAGACTAGTAGGGGAAGGAAAGACAAATAAAGAAATCGCAGATGAATTATTTTTATCGATTGGAACGGTAAAAAACCATATAACACAAATTTTGCATAAATTGGAGCTTCGCGACCGTACGCAGTTAGCGATTTTTGCCGTGAAAAATGATATTACGTAAGGGTGTCCAAACAAAGTGGATAGCCCTTTTTTTTATTAAATGACTAAAGTCATGTTTTTTACATCAACAAGTGACGCGGGATAGTGCTGTATGGAGACGAGAAAGTCTATGATAGAAGCATAAGGGAGGTTGACGGGATGTTAGAGGTTATTGATTTATCGAAGAAATATAAACAAAAGTATGCCGCACAAGGAATTAATATGTTTTTGGAAAAAGGTGAGATTGTTGGGTTATTAGGTCCGAATGGGGCGGGGAAATCGACGACGATCTCCATGCTTTCATCACTAGTTGTTCCGACTTCAGGGGATGTACGGTTACTGAATGAAAGCACGATTAAGCATCCACAGAAGATCCGGAAAATCTTAGGAGTCGTTCCACAGGAAATTGCATTGTATACGGACTTATCTGCGGAAGAAAATTTACGTTTTTTTGGCGAGATTTATCGGTTAAAGGGTGCTGAGCTGAAGCAGCGAATCGAGGAAGTATTGGAGCAAATTGGCCTGACGGACCGTAGAAAGGATCTCGTGAAGACCTTTTCAGGTGGAATGAAAAGAAGGTTGAATATTGGAGTGGCCCTCTTGCATAATCCAGAAATCATCATTATGGATGAGCCGACTGTTGGAATCGATCCACAATCACGTAACTATATTTTAGAAACCGTTAAGCGTCTTAACAAAGAACGCGGAATGACCGTGCTATATACGAGTCACTACATGGAGGAAGTCGAGTTCCTTTGTGACCGGATATATATTATGGATAAAGGTCATATCATTGCCTCTGGTACAAAAGAGGAACTAAAGAATATTTTATCCTCCGAAAATACCATTTCAATCAAGGTAGAGCGAGCGAAAGAGGAATTTATTCAGCTTCTTGAAGCGGATTCGACTGTTCGTCAAGTAAAGGTACAGGATCGTGATGTTACTGTGATCGTGCCAAAGGAGTACAATTTATTCAAAAAAATCTCCCAATTTGCTGAGGAAACCGCAACATCATTAATCTCAGTTGAAGTAAAAGCACCGACACTGGAAGATGTCTTCCTTCATCTTACAGGTAGAGCACTAAGAGACTAGGGGGTGAAGTGATGATTATTCCATTTATAAAAAAAGACCTGTTGGTGTTAGTACGGAATCCTCAGGAGCTGCTCGTTTTAGTGCTAATGCCACTCATCCTAATTGCCATTCTTGGTTTTGCCTTAGGCGGGGTCATGGGTAGTGGTACCGAAGCGATTTCAGTTAAGGTTGCATTGATTGATTATAGTGAGGAACAAAAGGATATCGATGATTTTGTCCAAAAGGTAAAGGCAGAAGGACTGCCACCTGAAGCAGAAACAGCATTAATTCAAGGAGCAAATCAGCTTCGTCCGATTCAGATCTTACGAGATGAAGTGTTTGGTAGTAAGGAATTAAAAGAAATTGTTGAGCTTGAGAGAGTCGAGCCAGCAAAACTAGATGAAATAAAAAACGATGACAGTTATTCCGCCGTCATCGAAATACCAGAACAATACACATTCAATATCCTTTCAGCAGCTTTACTTGATGAGCCTTCTACGGCGACACTTAAGCTATATAAAAATGAAGGAAAAGAAATTTCTCCAAAGGTAGTGGAGGATATTTTAGTTAATTTTCAAAAGCAGATGACTTCTATGACTGTCATTGGGAAAGCGGGAATCCAGTTAGATGCGGTCGGAAGTAAGAAGCTAGGACAAATTGAAACGGTAACGGAACGAGAACCAATCAACTCTTTGCAATATTATTCTGTCGGTATGAGTGTCATGTTTATTATGTTTATTGCTTCCCATATAGCATCATTTGCGTATCGTGAAAAGCAGTTAGAGGTGTTTAACCGAATTATTTTATCCAATACATCAAGATGGTCATATTTGGGCGGGATTTTCTTCTCCGTTATCGTGATTTCTATTGTTCAGCAGGCGATTTTATATGGAGTGACTTCGTTAGTATTTAATGTCGTTTGGAAAGATTTGCTCGGGTTTTTCGCCGTTAATTTAGCTTTATGTTTTGCGATTGGTGGAGTCGGGGCGTTGTTGACGGCCATTAACTTCCGAATTGATTCAGAAGGCGTGTCGAATTTTTTTGGAAATGTGATCGTCGCGATTTTTGCCTTTTTAGGTGGCAGCTTCACGCCGATTGGTGAATCTTCATCACTGATTGGTCTGTTAGGTAATTTTACGCCAAATGGTGCAGGCATGACAGCCTTATTGCAATTGCTGCAAGGAGTAGAGCTATCATCAATTGCTCATCATATTTTTTATTTAGTTGGTTTTGGCTTAGTCATGCTGACAGTCGCTGTGTTTAGTTTTCCGAAAAGAGGTGATGCCATATGATAAGTATTTTACAAGCAAAATTTCAATTGTTTCTGAGAAAGCCAATGCTTATGATTGGCATGACCGTGATGAGTATTGTATTTGCCTTATTATTAGGTGCTGCAAATTATTCAAATATCAATGTTCCCGTTTATACAGATATCGAAAATATAGAGGAAACGGCACTTTGGAAGGAATTAACTAAGTCTGAGTCCTTTGAGTTTAAATTAGCAGCAGAGGCTGAAGCGAAGAAAATGGTCAGTGAAGGCGATGCCGAAGCAGCGGTGAAGCTTAAAGAGGACTCCTACACGATTGTTGTAGTGACAGAAACGTCGTCTAATCTTCATCTATTAGACAGCTATCTTCAAACCTTTTATGGGGACGTTTTACTGGATGACCAAATTAAAGAGGCAACGGCCACGAGTAGCCATATTGATTCAGATGCGATTTTAGAAGAATTAAAGGAAACGAAAGAGAACCCGTTATTCAAGATACAGGCTGCCTCATTTCGTGGCGATGATGCGGTGATCATCGATAACCAGCTGCAGACGATTTTTGGATTTACCTTATTCTTTGTCATTTACACAATCTCCTATAATGTTCATAACATTTTACAGGAGAAAACATGGGGAGTTTGGGACCGAATGATTTTATCCCCTTTAAAAAAATGGGAGATGTACGCAGGCAATTTAGTGTATAGCTTCCTGATGGGATATGCTCAAGTTGCTCTCATCTTCTTAGTGTTCCGGTATGCAGTCGGGGTAGATTTTTACGGGGGATTTGGAAAAACATTGATTGTTTTAATTCCATACGTGTTCTCCATTGTCGCGTTAGCTCTATTTCTAGTCAGTGTTGTAAAAAGCACTCAGCAATTCAATGCGATTATTTCACTTGTATCTGTCTCTTTGTCAATGCTTGGTGGGGCTTATTGGCCATTAGAAATTGTCAGCTCAGAGTTTTTATTAATGGTTTCGGACATTGTGCCGATTAAACATGGAATGGAAGGCTTAAAGGCTGCAACCATATACGGAGCTCCAATGAGTGAGTTATTCTATCCGATGAGCATTCTGACATTAATGGGAGTTGTGCTAATCGGAATTGGAATTAACGTAATGGAACGGAAAAACGCATAATGATAGTAGTAATTAAAGGCAGGGGCGGTCGGCTCCTGCCTTTGGTGCGTCTAGGCCTGGTCATGATTTATGTAAAATGTGGGTAAAATTGAAGATAGAATGTTTTTTAAAAGGAGAAATGGCAGTATGGGGTATTATGATCAGGGGTATGAAAATCAAAGATCTAAACGGAGGAGAGGCCGTGGCGGATTATTTTTTACAGCACTATTGGGGGCTATCATTGGGGCATTGCTCGTTATTGTACTTATACCGACATTAACGAAGTATCATCTACTCCCATACGAGGAAGATGTATCACCTGAAGAGGCAAATGGACTTGATGATGTAGATAAAAAGGCACCGACAACCGGAGAAAGTGTCCAGCAGACAATTAACGTAAATGTGACATCCGAAATCACTAAAGCTGTGGATCGAGTAAGTGATGCAGTCGTTGGAATTGTGAACCTTCAACAAACGAACTTTTGGTCGGAGGAATCAACAACAGCAGGTACAGGTTCAGGAGTCGTATATAAAAAAGGAAATGGCAAGGCCTTTATAGTCACAAATCACCATGTTATCGAAGGAGCATCAGATCTAGAAGTAAGTTTAAGTGACGGGTCAAGGGTGAAGGGCAGGTTACTTGGGAGTGACATTTGGACTGATTTGGCAGTGGTTGAAATTGATGCAAGCCATGTCGAAAATGTTGCTCAATTTGGGAACTCCGATAATATTAATCTTGGCGAGCCGGTCATTGCGATTGGAAATCCATTGGGGCTTGAATTTTCCGGATCTGTAACGCTAGGAATTATTTCGGGCTTAAATCGGACGATTCCGGTTGATATTAATCAGGATGGTGTACCTGATTGGAATGCCGATGTTATGCAAACAGATGCTGCGATTAATCCAGGGAATAGTGGTGGCGCGCTTGTGAATATTAAGGGAGAAGTAATCGGGATCAATTCAATGAAAATTGCACAGGAAGCGGTTGAGGGGATTGGGCTATCGATTCCGATTACGAGTGCAAAGCCGATTATTGAAGATCTTGAACTGTATGGCGAGGTAAAGCGGCCATTTATGGGAGTGGGTCAGCTTAGGTCACTAAGTGAAATTTCCTCCTATCATCGTGTGCAAACCTTACATTTACCAAATGATATCACAGAGGGAGTAGCCGTTTTAGAAGTGTTCCGAAATACCCCAGCCTCACAAGCAGGATTACGGGAGCTTGATGTAATTACCGAGCTTGATGGTGAAAAAATTACATCTGTGGTAGAGCTACGAGAGTATTTATATAAAAAATCAGTAGGTGACACAATGGAGGTAACATTCTACCGAGCGGGAGAAAAACAAAAGGTGACCATGAAATTGGCAAAAGAATCAATGTAAGAATTGAAACAGGAGAGTATGGATTCTCCTGTTTTTTGTGGACAAAATAATATGCTAAAATGGGTAAGATAATAACATGTGGATAATGAAGATAAAGAAAAAAAGTTATACCCATAATTCCCAGGGGGTTGTGGGTAAGATAGTTGGAGGACGTAATCATGATTAAATGTTGTGAAGAACATATCGAATTAGCGTTAGATATCGTGGTAGACGAGCATGAGGTAGCGCCTATTATGACGAAAATTGAAGATGAAAACTTATCAACAACCTGTGAATTTTGTCAAAATAAGGCGGTATATGTTGTGGGGAACTAATATTCCCATACAAGATGTGGATAGAAAATGTGGATATGTGGATAACTCTTGTGGATAGTTTGTTTGTATAATGTGAGCGAAGTGGGGATAACTGTGAACATCACAATTGTGACAATTGGTAAATTGAAAGAAAAATATTTAATCCAAGGGATTAACGAATACTTAAAACGATTAACAGCCTATGCAAAAATGGAAATCGTGGAGCTCGCTGATGAAAAGGCACCAGAAAATCTAAGCGAGACGGAAATGGAGCAGGTAAAACAAAAAGAGGGGGAACGAATTCTTGCAAAGCTTTCAGATGACACCCATGTAATTGCGTTAGCCATTGAAGGAAAGATGAAATCTTCCGAGCAACTAGCAGCGGAGATTGATAACCTAGCAACCTATGGAAAGAGTAAAATTGCTTTCGTCATCGGGGGATCACTAGGGTTAAGCAAAGATGTTATGAAGCGTGCCAATGATACATTATCTTTTTCAAAGATGACCTTCCCGCACCAATTGATGAGGCTGATTTTGGTGGAGCAAGTGTACAGGGCGTTTCGGATTAATAGAGGGGAACCGTATCACAAATAGTGGTAAAGCAGAAAGTTAAAGTTCTGCTTAAGAATGGACGGATAATATAAGTCTAATATGATCCATAAAATTGATCAGAGCAGGAAATATAAATTCCTGCTATTCGACCTTAACATTGATTTTATCAAAAGCATTATACCCATATCCTTTTCTATTCCAAAAAGGTGTATTTGGCTGGGTCCGACCATATGAATCTGTTGCTTTTGACATAATCACATATTCACCTTTCTGTGATATAGTCCATTCATAAGACCAAGATTGCCAGCCATAACGATCCTTTTTAATGGGCTCTAAATTAGCATTTAGCCAAGTAACTCCACCGTCTACACTGATTTCTAACTTTGTAATAAAGCCTTTGCCTGTCCAAGCAATCCCTTTAATCAAATGCTTACCAGTATTTAAAACTTCCATATCCAATGGCCTTTGAATCGTTGAGTTTACGTTTATTGTAGTAACAGGGAAGGCATCTTTATTATTTTCTTTATTTGGATAATATACATAATCGATTGTTTGAAAGGGTCCTGTAAAATTAGAATCAATAACACTAATCTGCTTTATCCATTTAACAGACGCCATTGCATACCACTGTGGAACAATTAATCTCAATGGATAACCATGTTTAAAAGGAATTGGCCGGTTATTGTATTCATATGCAATAATGGTATCAGGATGGAGCGCCTTCTCTATAGGCAAACTTCGAGCGTAGGTAAAAACCTTATTTAGGTCAGTTCTTTCTCCAAAATCATATCCTTCTACAACAATTTCTTTTGCTTCTTTCTTTATTCCGGAAAATTCCAGTAAAATTCGTAACGGTACACCCTTCCAATAGCCTTGGCTTATAGCACCTTTTTCCCATTGTTCACCAAATACTCTTGGTTCGAAAAGGTTGCGCTTATCTCCTGAACATTCAAGAACAACCTGTATTGTTTTTGAAGGTAATTGTAGAATGTCCTGCATAGAAAGGAGTAGGGGTTTTGATACTATCCCATTAATCGGTAGCCAAAAGTTTGAGTAAGAAAGAGTTGGATAATAAAAGTGGTTTCGCCTATAGAATAATTTATTATCTATAATGTTAGCATTGATAAATTGAATGGGTGTTTCCTGATTTTCAGGTAACAAACAACGTGTTAATAAATACGGCCTCACTTTATCGTGGTTTGAATGTTCCATAATTCCTCCTAATTAGAAATTTTGATAAAGTATGTATATGAACAATGTATTCTAATTAGGTAGTTTTTGACCAAATTAAATTATTTCATCACACCTCTTTTATCTTTATCACAGTAGAAAATACATGGGAAAAGTTGAGTGAAAGATTGATTCTTTAACCGAAGTATTTTTATTATCCACCATAATCACAACGGAGAACCGTATTAGAAATAGTGGCTCGAAAAGTTAAAATAATTTAATAACGCTTAGACAGGGAAACCTGTCTTCTTTCCGTTACGAGAAAGTAAATGAAAATGATAAAAAATAATAGGGGCTATGAGATCGCCCCATTAAAGTGAGTACAAAGATTAATTTCTAGCCAGCCCTCTTTCAAATGCTGCTAAATGATTTAAAGAGGCATTACGTAGTTGTGAAAAGACAATTCTAACAGATAGATTAGGCATTATAACTAGAAATCTCCTTTTTGCTTAATGTATGGTTATCTTTTAGTGTTAGGAAAAAGGAAATTTTAGGACATTAGGAAAACTATATGTAGACTGTCTTACCATTAAATGGATTGGATTATTCAAAATAACCAAGCCTTTTATTTTTAATGATTATTCATAATTAAGTTTGGGAGAAATGTATCTAAATAAAAGGGAGTATAGATATTTTAGAAAAGCAAATATATTTAAGTTTATACTTAATTTAAGGGGGCTATTATGAAAAAAATTTATTATTCCTATGTCAATGGAGCGATTTTTTGCTGTATTTCCAACTAGTTTCCAAAAAATAATTAAGAAATAAAAAGTACTATGGTACTATATGTATTGTACTAATACGAAAGTAGTGTAGATAGTAAAAATGTCATTAGGCGCATAATAGTTGGAAACTAAGGGGTTTAAGAAATGAAGTATAGATGGAGAATATTATCAATTTCAATTTTGTTTATTACCACAACAATTTTTAAAATAAATGTTTATTTATCACTAGGATATTTACCAGCAAGTGAATGGATTTTGACATTCATATCTATATTCCCTGTGTGGTGGTTTGGTTTCCAAGTTGATAAGGCAAAATATTATGCTAAGGAATTGGAGAGAAAGGATAAAGAAATCGTCGAACTTTTTGAGGGTGTTGATGCGGTCATTTATTCGATTAATCGTCGAACTAATCACACGATGGTATCATCGAAAATTAGTGAGTTATATGGGTATGAAGCTCATGAATTTATAAAAAACTCAAATTTATGGAAAGAAGTAATTTTTAAAGAGGACATGGACATTGTAAAAGAAATAGAGCGAAAAGTCTACAAGGGAGAAAGTGGAATAGGTGAATATCGAATCCAGCTCCCAAATGGTGAATTAAAGTGGGTTCAAAAACGTGTTAAGCCCATTTTGGACTCGAATGGAATACTTGTTAAATTGAATGGAATTGATATTGATATCGATAAGCGTAAGAAAGTTGAGGAATTACTTAAATTTAGCCAAGAACAAAATCAAAAACTATTAGAAAGACGTTTGGAAGAAACAGAACAACGGTTTAAGTCCTTATTTGTCCATAATTCAGACGCTATTTTTACATTCAATTTAGATGGAAAATTAATAGAGGCAAATGAAGCAGGTGAAGAACTACTAGGTTACAAGATTGAAGATCTCAAAAAAGTAGAGTGGGAATCTGTCTTTGTTTCAAAATATATAGATTTACACAGAGAGTATTTTCAGTATGTTAATGAAGGAAAACAACAGGAATGTACAGTAACGATGATTCATAAAGATGGCAGTGAAAGAGTCGTTAGTTTAAAAATGATTCCAATTATTATCGATAATCAACTTTTTGGTATTTATGAAATTGCGAAAGATATGACCGAAGCAATTTTTACGGAAGAAATGATTAGAAGGTCTGATAAATTATCAGTTGTTGGTCAACTAGCTGCAGGAGTAGCTCATGAAATTAGAAATCCGTTAACAACACTTAAAGGGTTTGTTCAATTATTTAAGTCAAGCATTGATAAACAGTATGTAGATGTTATGTTAACCGAGTTAGATCGGATTAACCTCATAGTCAGTGAATTTCTTATTCTTTCAAAGCCACAAGCAACAAAGTATGAGCATATAAATATTAAACAGATATTGAATAGTATTATTTCATTACTAATGCCACACGCAATATTAAAAAATATACAATTCCATCTCGAAATTGATAATGAAATACCGTTCATAAGGTGTGAACAAAATCAATTGAAGCAAGTATTTATAAATATTGTAAAAAATGCGATTGAAGCAATGCCTCAAGGTGGAAACATTCATGTGAAGATAAATGTAACTAGTAATGAGATGGTTAATATCCAAATTATAGATGAAGGAGTAGGAATAGACGAGGAACAAATCCCAAAATTAGGAGAACCTTTTTTCTCAACAAAAGAAAATGGCACAGGATTAGGTTTAATGGTTAGCTTTCGAATTATTGAAAATCATGGTGGTACGATGAAAGTATCTAGTCAGTTAAACAAAGGTACAACCATTGATATTAACTTACCTATTAATCCTTCTGTTGAACGTGTATAAGGAAAATATTCTTGAACCGCACTATAAAAACCGCATCTTTCATTGGTAGGGGGAACCATATCATATATAGATGCGGTTATTTTAAAAACTTATTTTTCAGGAAAAATTAGATATATATTATAGAAAATTGCTAGCTAGCCCTAATTAATACATTTTACCTTTAACAATATCATTAAAACTGCTTTTTTGATCTAATTAATTGGACTTTTATTGAGAAGGATCCTCTTCACCTCGACTCTTAAACTAAATCCTTTTTATCTTTTGTTTTTCTAATAAAGCCCTAATTTTCGAACTTACCGATATTTGCAATTCCTTTTTTAGTATCTTGTATTGCTATAATTCAATTGAAAAAAATAATTGACAAAAAGCGCTTTCAGTTATATTATAACTTCAGTTGGTAAATTAAATTAACTAACCAAGAGTAAATTTAACTGAAAACGTTTCCTATTTTTGTGATGTAACATTATCAATTTCGACTAAGGGGGAGAAAATGTTGAAAAAGAAATGGCTAGGAATTGCAATGACTGCAACTCTTGCGCTTGGAACGCTAGCTGGTTGTAGTGGAGGAGCAAAAGAAGAGACAAAGGAAAATGGCGGTGGAGCAAGCGGCAATAAAATTACGTATTGGGCTCCTTTTTCTGGTGCAGATGGACCAAGAATGAAGACAATCGTTGAAAATTACAATAATTCACAGGACAAATATGAAGTGGACTTTCAAATTGTTCCACAATCAGACTATTATAAAACAGTAGATTTAGCATTATCAGGTCAAAAGAGTGCACCGGATGTTTTAATAGTGCACACTGACCAGATGGAAAACTATGCTAGTAAGAATTTATTAAAAGACTTGGACGAAACAATTGAAAAAACAGGCTTAAAAGCCGAAGACTATTCCGAAACTGCATGGAACGCTGGGAATATAGATGGTAAACAGTATTCCATTCCATTGGATATTCACCCATTAGTAATGTACTATAACAAAGATTTATTTGAAGCAGCTGGTCTAGATCCTGAGAGTCCACCAACAAATCGAGAGGAATTCGTTGCTGCTGCTAAAAAGCTTACAGATTCTTCTAAAAATCAGTACGGATTTGTTGTACCGACACTTTGGCCAAACCAATTCATTTTCCCAACTATTCTGTTCCAAAATGGCGGCGAGTTAATGAAGGATGGTAAGCCTAATTACAACAGCCCGGAAGCTGTTGAAGCCTTAACCTTCTACCGTGATTTGATTAAGAAGGAAAAAGTTTCACCAGAAAATGTTCAACAAGATGGTGAAGTGACTTTATTCTTACAAGGGAAAAATGCTATGCATCTAAATGGTCCATGGATGATGGAGCAGTGGGATAAAGCAGGAATCAACTATGGCGTTGCACCAGTTCCACAGCTTGGTACAAAGCAACAAGCTGTTTATGCAAACGGGCATAATTTTGTAATTCCGACGTCTGTAGAAGATGAATCAAAATTAGAAGGTATTACTGATTTCTTGAAGTTCGTTGCTGAAAACACAATGGAGTGGGCTAAGTCAGGACAAGCACCAGCTTCAAAAGCAATCTATGAGCAAAGTGAAGAATTTAAACAAATGAAGCAACAGCCGATTGTTGCATCTCAATTCGAATATTCTAAATTCGCACCTGTAATTGCAAACTGGGGTCAATTATCTGAACCTTTATGGGCTGAAGTGAACCTGGCCCTACTTGGTCAGAAGGAACCGAAGCAAGCACTAGAAGATGCAAATAAAAAGGCTGAGCAGTTGTTAAATAAGTAATGTGTAATGGAGGCGGGCAGGGGATATAGTATTCACCTGTACGTCTCTCTTTTATTAAAAAATGATGGGCTGGAGTGAGAGAGGAGGAAGAAATATGGGTAAATCAAGCTGGAAATCACAATTGACATCAAGTCTGTTTGTTCTTCCTTATTTGTTATTATTTGTGGTTTTTCTTTTGTTCCCAATCGGTTATGGTGCATGGATGAGTCTTCATAACTGGGATTTGTTAAATCCAGTACATGAATTTGTCGGGTTTAAAAATTACTTAAACATCTTTGATGGTGACTCTTATTTAAATGGTTTATTTTTTGAAGGATTGAAAAATACATTCCAATTTGTCGTCTATAGCGTCCCATTATTGATTGCCGTAGGTTTAGGACTTGCATTGTTAGTTAACGCACTCCCGGTAAGGATTAAAGGGTTATTCCGTACGATTTATTTTGTGCCTTATGCTGTTTCTGTTTCAGTTGTGGCGATTATTTGGTTATGGATTCTTGATACGAACAGTGGGTTAATAAATCAATATTTACTAAAATGGGGTATGCCGGTAATTCCATGGCTAACAGATATCCCGTGGGCGTGGGTATCACTGGTTATAGCAACACTTTGGTGGACGATTGGTTTTAATATGGTTATTTTTATTAATGCTTTAAATGATGTATCGGAGGAACTATATGAAGCGAGTTCACTCGATGGGGCAAACCGGTGGCATCGCTTTATTCATATCACATTACCAAGTATTAAACCAACGATGCTCTTTGTCACAATCACATCAACCATTGCTTCGTTTAATATCTATGGACAGCCGTATTTAATGACTCGTGGAGGCCCTGGAACAGAAACGAAGGTATTACTAATGAATATTGTCGATGAGGCTTTCGAACAAAGACAATTAGGAAATGCCGCAGCTATGTCTATATTAATGGCATTAATTATGATCATTATCTCTGTCATACAATTCCGAGTAACCAATAGAAAGGAGTAGATCAGCATGCAAAGCAAAATGTTTAAAACATTCATGGTTGTCGTTGCAATAATTTTAGGTATTATTTTTATCATCCCGATTTTATGGATGCTGGCTACTTCCTTTAAAACGGATCAGGAAGCATTCACCGCAGGTATTAAGTGGCTTCCGGAAGTATTTACACTTGAAAATTATCAGTACTCATTAGCAGGAGATACTGATACACCGGTATTAAAATGGATGGGCAATTCGTTATTTGTTGGAATTACAGGAACGATTATTGTTTTAATCGTCGATACATTAGCAGCTTATGGGCTAGCCCGTCTTGATGTCCCATTTAAGAAGCTACTGATCAGTATCTTTATTGGGTCATTGACAATCCCATGGGTTATAACCTTCTTACCATTATATATGGAATTTAATGCACTAGGTCTTTTGGACACGTATGCCGTATTAATTCTTCCATATTCAGCAAATGCTTTTGGCGTCTTCTTGCTATATCAATATTTTCGGGGGTTTCCTAAGGAGTTGGAAGAAGCAGCCCTTCTTGATGGAGCCAATAAATGGAAGGTGTTCGTTAAGGTGGTCCTACCGTCAGCGCGTCCTGTTATCTGGACATTAGCCATTTTTACATTTATGAGTATCTACAATGACTTCTTATGGCCACTCGTCACAACGAACTCGCCGGAAATGAGAACCATTACTACTGGTATTGCAATCATGCAGCAAGGAAGTTTTGTATCTTCACCAGGAAGATTGATGGCACTAACATCTATTGCAACGATTCCAGCTGTTCTATTGTTTATTATTGGTCAGCGCTCCTTTATTAAAGGTGTCAATCAAACCGGAATTAAATAAGGATTTCCATAAAAAGGAAATAAAACCATCCAGGAAGGAGAACAAAATTATGACAATTCCTCGCAATGAATATCCGAGACCGCAACTAGTAAGAAAGGATTGGTTGAATTTAAATGGTGAATGGGATTTCGCCTTTGATGATGAAAATATTGGTGTAAAGGAAAAATGGTTTCAACATGAACAAGCGTTTATACAGAAAATCACAGTTCCATTTGCCTATCAAACCAAGTTAAGTGGGATCAATGATCCAACATTTCATGACCATGTTTGGTACCGTCGTGAATTTAGAGTATCTGAAGAATGGAAAAATCAAAGAGTCATATTACACTTTGGAGCAGTAGATTACCGGGCATGGATCTATGTGAATGGCCAGTATGTTGGTTTCCACGAAGGTGGTAATACTTCTTTCTCATTTGATATCACTGAATATTTAACTTGGAATGATGAATATCTAGTTGTAAGAGTAGAAGACCCTTCGACAGATGAAACTATACCGAGAGGAAAGCAATTCTGGATTGAGAAATCAGATTCTATCTGGTATACCCGTACAACGGGGATCTGGCAGACTGTCTGGTTGGAGCCAGTTAATTCAACTAGAATATCGAAGCTTAGAATGACCCCGGATATCGACCGTGGGGATGTGATTGTCGAGCTCGAGGTTGCCGGTGATTATTTAAATAAAAAAGTGGACATTGAAGTAAATTTTAAGGGTGAAGTAGTAGCTCGTGATACATTTGAATTCTTCGAAAGTTATTATAAACGAGCAATCAATTTGTACAATCGAAAGGTATTTAGAACTTCCTTCCATCATGATGGATGGAACTGGACACCTGAAAATCCAAATCTGTTTGATATCAAGCTTTCTCTTAAGAATGATCGTGAAGAAATTTATGATGAGATTGATTCCTATTTCGGCATGAGAAAGATTCATATCGAGAATGGAATGGTTTATTTAAATAACAAGCCATACTATCAAAAGTTAGTCCTTGACCAAGGGTATTGGCCGGGGGGATTGCTGACCGCTCCTACGGATGAGGACCTGAAAAAAGATATTGAACTAGCTTTAGAAATGGGCTTTAATGGGTGTAGAAAGCATCAAAAAGTGGAGGATCCACGTTTCCTATATTGGGCAGACCAATTAGGGTTTCTTGTTTGGGGAGAATGTGCTGCAGCGCCGTCTTATAGTGAGGATGCCGCAGCTCGATTAACGAAGGAATGGATAGAAATTGTCGAACGTGATTACAATCATCCATCCATTATCGCTTGGGTTCCTGTTAATGAGAGCTGGGGAGTACCATTCATTAAAGCAAATAAACAGCAGCAACATCATTCTTTATCCTTATACCATCTAATCCATTCTCTTGATACAACCCGCCTGGTAATCTCTAATGATGGTTGGGAGCAGACAATAACGGATATTTGCGCGATTCATAATTATAATCATGGTTCAAAAGACGAGACTGCAAAATATGAGGCATTCAAGGAATCTTTAACTACCAAAGAAAACCTTCTTGATTCCAAACCGGCAAATCGGAGAATCTATGCAGATGGATTTGATCATCAGGGTGAACCCATCCTTTTGACTGAATTTGGTGGAATTGGATTCAAAGTCGGAGAGGATAATGGCTGGGGCTATACATCCGTAAAAGATGAGCAGGAGTTTATTGCTGATTATCGCAGGGTTATGGAAGCAGTTTATGCTTCTAAGGCACTGCATGGTTACTGCTATACACAGTTAACTGATGTAGAACAAGAGATTAATGGTTTACTAACCTATAATCGAGAACCAAAATGTGAGTTGTCAAAGATTAAAAAAATCAACGATATGTGGCACTCCAATATTGTAAAATTATAAAATTAACGCATTCTAGTGAAGAATGGAAAACAATAAGCCTTTCTGAAAAGTCGTTTTAAATCAAAATTGCCATTTTTGTGAGGAGCGCTCTTTTTAGAAAGGATTATTTTTAAGTGCGTTCCTATACACTGTTATAGGTGAAAAAGGTGAGAAAAAATGCGTTTCGATAATCAACCCGGAAGTTTTGAAAGAATGAAGCAGTTTAATCAATCAACGGTTTTAAATGTAATTCGTTTAAAAGAACCGATCTCGAGAGCTGACATTGCGAAACTGACCAAGCTGACGAAACCAACTGTCAGCACAATCGTTAGTGAGTTATTGGAAGAGAACCTGATTACGGAGGAAGAGGCCGCCAACTCAACTGTGGCTGGCGGTAGAAAGCCATTCATGCTGCGTATAAATTACTCTGCCTACTATATCATCGGTGTTTATGCAGCCGCTGAAGTCATACGGGTCATCATGAGTACAATGGATGGAAAGATTGTATCAGATTTTAGTAAGAGAATCTCCCATCTTCCATCAAAGAATGAGTTTATGGACATCGTCTTTGATAACATTAATAATGTACTACATCATTCCCTTGTTAAGAGAGAAGCGATTCTTGGTATCGGGGTAGCTATGCATGGGTTAGTAGATTCGGATCGAGGGGTTGCTATTTTTTCTCCGCATTTACATCTTGAGAATATACCAATTAAAGAAATTTTAGAAAAGGAATACAATCTTCCTGTTATCATAGAAAATGATGTTCGTGCATTGGCTATTGCTGAAAGCTGGTTTGGTCAAGGGCAGGGTGTCACCGATTTTGTTTGTCTTAGTGTGGGTCTGGGGATTGGTTCCGGTATCTTTATCAAAAATGAAATATATAGAGGTCCCTTTAATACAGGAGGAGAAATCGGCCATACCATCATTGAAGTGAATGGTCCGAAATGCCAGTGCGGTAATTATGGCTGTTTGGAGGCGTATGCATCTGAAACTGCTATTTTTGAAAAAGTAAAAAGAGAATTAGACCACCATCAAGATAGCATCATTTATGATTGGATAAAAGTTGGCAAGAGTGAGCTCTCATTAGATATGGTGTTTAAAGCGGCTAAAGAAGGAGATCCATTTGCTATCGGGGTTTTAGAAGAATCAGGACGATCTCTTGGACTAGCGGCAGCAAATATGGTGAATATCCTAAAGCCTTCCAAACTGATTTTAGAAGGGTATATCTTTGAAGAAGGAGATTTTATTGTAACGCCACTCAAGGAAATGATTGAGAAATATAACTTTAAAAGCCCCCATGAGCACATTTCCGTGGTATGTTCAGAGTTGGGTAAAACGGGTATGGTGTTAGGTGCAGTGACATTAATTTTGCACAAGCTGTTTAAAACAGATAATTGACAGTTTGTAAAGAGGCTTTTGTTAGTGACGACGTAAACAAAAAAGGCTGAACCATATACCGGTTTTTATGTTATACGGTTCAGCCTTAAATTTAGATTTTCCCTTTATAACTGTAAAAATTCCCCCAACTTTCTTGTTTAGCAAGTTGAGGATAAGCGGACATAAAGTTAATGATGATAGGAGCATAGTCTAGGTTAGGGGATACGTTGAATAAAAACCTATCACCATATCGAATTGCTGTTAACGCAAGAGGTAATTCACGTCTAAATATTTCATTGCGTTTTTCTGATACATGGAGGTCATATTGGCCTTGGTCTATATATAAATAAACACAATAATATAAGGAATTTCCATTTAATGTCCACTCCGCTAATACCTCATCTCTCATCGAATTGATTTTATCGCAGGCATAATGAATGCCAATTGTTAAAAAAAGATCTCCAGTTACATCAGAGTGAGTTAGTGTATAAAACCTTGGAGTGACAGGTCCAATAGCGGTAACACCATCCATAAATTCTATAAATAGTTTTTCTGGATTGAAATTGCTCAAGCAATCAACTCCATACTTTTTATAAAATCATTATGCTAATTTTCATTTATTCATTCATTATATCTCGTTCTTGCAATTTTCTTACATGTTCCGAATGGAAAGGAGAACCTTCCACTTCATTCACCACACTGAACGGGTTACCATCTAAGTCAAAGAAATCAAAGAACCTCATCCCATCAAAATCATCGATGTCGGTCGTAACGATGCCGTTGTTTTTAAAATGCTGATGGGCAGTTTCGATATCTTCCACCACAAAATTATAATAGGCATTTTTTCGATTACCTTTAATGATAAATTCTGTGGGTTGTGGGGTATCCACTTTTACTAAGGCTAACTGTGTTGAGCCAATAGGAAAATAAAAGCCAGCTCCATCTTCCCAACTTTCAATTTTCTTTACACCAAGAAACTTCACATACCATTCCGTTGATTTTTCAATGTTTGTTACTGGAATAAATATACTGCCAATTTTAAACATAATATACCTCCCTTAAAATGAAATTCCTCTTTATAACGTATATAATAATGAGAAAGTTACATTCAATTAAAAAATTTATAAAAAGGTGTAAAGATGATTTTTGAGAATTTAGAGTTGGAAGTGAAAAAACTATATAAATATTGCTTAAAGTTATCAAGTTCACCTTGGCTTGCTGAAGACTTAGCGCAGGAAACGATGCTAAAAGTAATTAAATTAAAACATGTAGAACCAAAAAGAGAGTTTACATTCTCCTTTCTATGTGTTGTGGCTAAAAACCTTTTTATTGATGAGAAAAGAAAAAATAAAGAGCAGATTCATTTTAATGAGGACTTATATGGTGTAGACTGTGATTCCATCGAATATTATGGTTTAATTGAGATTTTACTTTCCGCCTTGCCCTTGAAACAGGCCATGCTCGTTACTTTGAAGGATGTTTTTGGGTACACTTCAAAAGAAATAGCAGTAATGTTGAGGGTGAGTGATGAATCAATTAAGACAGCACTACATCGTTCAAGAAGGAAACTTAAGTCAGATTTAGATGTAAATACAGGAAAATTGACTAATCATGAAATAGTTGTAGCGTTAACAAAAGCAATAGTAGATCAAAAACCGATACAGATCTTTTTTTACTATCGGTTATTAGAAACAAGAAATTTTCATGTTAGAAGAAAAAGTTCGGAGCAATCGGTATTTCATGTTATCGATCCAGATGGAAACATAGTAGAGTTTGTATCTCAATGATTAACGTTTAGATTAGTAGTTCTTGATAGGTAAGTTAAATTCTTTAGAAAAAATCCTCAGTGGAGTAGACAACCTCAATTTGACTTAAAATATATAAAAGAAAGGAGGCATTTCATATGCACTCAATTAACAAAATAGGAAATAGATTTTGGTATATAACGCCAATCTCGGAAACTGATCGGCCCATTTTAGGGATGGTGATAGGGAATAACAAGACATTAATGATTGATGCGGGTAACTCGGAAGAGCATGCACATTACTTTATGAAAGAAACTTTAAAAAATGAGGTCCCATACCCCAATATAGTTGTTTTGACGCATTGGCATTGGGATCATATTTTTGGGCTTTCAGCTTTACCTCATACCGTTTCGATAGCTGCTACAAAAACAAAAAAGGAAATGGAGAAACTCATTCCGCTTTCATGGTCAGATGAGGCGATTGATGAACGAGTGAGAGAAGGAACAGAAATAGAGTTTTGTGCAAAGGCAATTAAGAATGAATATACAGAACACCGGGATATTACGATTGTTCTGCCGGATTTAACCTTTGACAAGAGGATGGAGATTGACCTTGGCGGGGTGACCTGTATCGTTCAACACGTCGGTGGAGATCATGCTGCTGATTCAGTCATCGTGTATATCAAAGAAGAAAAGATTCTCTTTCTTGGTGATTGCATTTATCCTGATATTTTTTCAGAAAAGGATAACTATACCATCCAAACAACACTTGCACTATTAGATGAATTAGAAACGTTTGATGCAGATACATATATACCTTCCCACCAAAGGCCAATTTCAAAAGAAGAATTTAATCAGGAAGTTGCCAAACTTAGAGCCGTTGCAAAGTTCACAGAAATATGTGGTGGCGATGAACGGAAAATAATAGAGGAATACGAAAAGTACGTAAAAAGGGAACTGACAGAAGACGAAAAGGAAACAATCAATAACTTTGTGAATGGTTATAAAACAAGCAGTAGATAAAAATAGAAAGGAACCCCTTACTCGAGCAGTGGGTTCCTTACTTATTTTATAAAACTAAACTAACGATGATCCCAGAAAGGACACTTACAAGGGTGGCGCCGTATAACAGCTTCAACCCAAAACTTGCGACAATATTTCCTTGCTCTTCATTTAAACTTTTGACTGCTCCAGTGATAATGCCAATTGATGAGAAGTTGGCGAAGGAAACAAGGAACACAGATAAAATTCCAAGCGTACGGGAACTAAATTCATGATTTCCTCCAGATAAATCCAACATTGCAACAAACTCATTGGTCACCAGTTTAGTCGCCATAATTCCTCCAGCATTAACCGCCTCTGATAAAGGAATCCCCATAATGAGTGCAATTGGGGCAAAAAGATACCCTAATAGCTGTTGGAAAGAAATGCTGAAAATTAATTCAAACACATGATTGATTGCGGCCATTAAAGCAATGAACCCAATCAACATGGCGCCGACGATAATAGCAACCTTAAATCCATCAAGGATATACTCGCCGATCATTTCAAAAAAGGATTGTTTTCTAAGATTCTGTATTTCTAATATATCTTCATTTGGATTCACTTCATACGGATTGATAATAGAAGCAATGATAAAACCTCCAAATAAATTTAAAGCTAAAGCTGTCACAACATATTTCGGTTCAAGCATTGTCATATAAGCGCCAACGATGGATATTGATACAGTTGACATCGCAGAAGCGCATAGTGTATACAAACGCTGTTTTGAAAGGAGGCCAAGTTGTTTTTTTAACGTGATAAAAACCTCTGATTGTCCAACCATCAAAGAGGCAACCGCGTTATAGGATTCGAGTTTACCCATCCCATTCACTTTACTTAAGACCACTCCAATTCCCCTCATAACGAACGGAAGAATTCTTAGATGTTGGAGTATCCCAATTAATACAGATATAAAAATAATGGGTAGCAATACAGTTAAAAAGAATGGGGCTTCTCCTTCATTAGCCATGCCGCCGAACACAAAGGAAATCCCTTCGCTTGCATATTCGAGAAGTATGTTAAAGATCGTAGAAATTCCCGTGATAATGATGGTGCCGACTTCCGTATTTAATAGGAATACCGATAAAATAATTTGAATGATAAGCATCGTGATAACGGGGATTACTTTTACCTTTTTTCGATTGGAGCTTGCTATCCAAGCTAAAAATAATACAACAAGAATACCTAAAATTGAAATGACATATTGCATAAGTTACCTCCTGATGAATTTAAACATGATGTATAATCTTCTACTATTGCTACCGCTCGCATAGCAACCTCACTCATTTTGATTGCAATGGATATTTTGCCCATATTTTAGAAAAAGAACCCAGACATTACTTGTAAATACAAAAAAATGGAGTGAATATAGCACGGTTAACACAGTATCCAAAAACATAGAATAACATTAACAGGGGAATGTAAGCAATTGACGGAATATTTTTTAGAAAAATGGTATGATAGATGGAATATGCCTTAAGGAGAAGATAATTCTATGAATATTCCCATTTTGTATGAGGATAATCATCTGCTTTTGGTAGAAAAGCCAATTAATATTCCCGTACAAGCAGATAGTAGTGGAGATCTTGATTTGTTAACGATGTTAAAAGATAACATAAAAGTGCGCTATCAAAAGCCTGGTAATGTTTATTTGGGACTTGTACATCGCTTAGACCGTCCGGTTGGCGGTGCCATGGTGTTTGCTAAAACATCTAAAGCTGCTTCAAGATTATCGGATATGGTTCGGAGACATGTAATTGAGCGGAGGTATTTTGCAGTTGTTCATGGATCCCCAAAAAAGAAAAGGGGCCAATTAGTGCATTATCTTCATAAGAATAATCGGAAGAATAAGGTGTCCGTGGTTTCTCCTAATCATCCAAACGCTAAAAAAGCAACGCTAGATTACGAGGTTATCGAATCCAAAAACGGATTTAGTCTACTCTCTGTGAATCTTCACACCGGGAGACCTCATCAAATCCGTGTTCAGTTGTCAACAATGGGCAACCCCATTTTTGGAGATCAAAAATATGGAGAACATCTGAATAAACCCGGCCAACAACTCGCACTTTGGGCTCATTCCCTTTCTTTGGAGCATCCTGTCAGGAAGGAACCAGTCGAGGTTAGTTCGTTACCACCAAGTCATTATCCTTGGGATATATGGTCAATTGTTGTTGAGGGAAGAGAAGAGTCCAATTTTACTGGAAATCATAGAATGGTTTCAACACCATAATCAAACACCCTCTATAAAATCCGTGTTATCCATTTGTTCGAAATGGTTATTAAACTACTAAGATACCTGTTTACGAATTCAATCGTTTGCAGGTATCTTTTCTTCATCATCAAACATATTCCTCACTTAAAACAAAAACAATTCCACTACAAATACCGATAAACAGGCCAATAGGGCAACATTCACTAGGCTTGCTCCTCGGTAGGCAAAGAGAATGGCAACAATAAAGCCAACTAGTGCAGACCATGGCGATGCAGTTGCTTCTAAAATGGCCGGAAAAACCATCACAGCCAATGTTACATAAGGTACATAGTATAAAAACGATCGAATATAAACATTTTTGATATCTCTTCTAACAAGTGTTAGTGGCAGAACCCGAATGAGGTATGTGACAACCGCCATCACTAAGATATAAAAAATTGCGTTATTCATTCGAATCCTCCTTTACAGGAAAGACAAACGCTGCGATACCTGCAATTAAAATCGTTAAGATGATAATTTTCATGCCAGATGAAATAGACGCAATGAATGGCAACTTAGCGAATACTAGGCTTAGTAGCATTGAAATGACTATCAATCCGGTAAGAATTTTATTCCCTTTTGCGGGAGGGATAATGACAGCAAGTAGCATACCGAATAGGGCGATGCTTAGTGCACTCATCAATCTCGGCGGCAGAATATTGCCTGAAATAACTCCAAACAATGTACCTAGTGCCCATCCTGGTACCGCAGCACTCATTACTCCATAAGCATAATAAGGGCTCAGCCTTCCAGGAACCGCTACAGTCACCCCAAATACCTCATCTGTAATCCCATAGGCCATTATGGAACGATGGAAAAAGGAAGTGTTTGGGTCAATCTTTTGGGATAAAGCAAACGACATGAGAAAATATCTTGAGTTAATAATTAATTGAGTGACAGCAATTTCGACTATTGTTGCAGCACCTGCAATTAATGTAAGCCCAGCAAACTGTCCAGCCGATGTTAAATTAGTCACGGACATCAATACCGCTTCAAATGGATTTAGCCCAGCTTGATCGGCAAGAATGCCAAACGTAAACGAAACTGCGAAATAACCCATTGCAATGGGAATTCCATTCTTTAGCCCGCTTCGCCATTCATTTAATTTTGTTTTCATTTTCCTCTCCTCCAAAGATGATCAAACATTCTGATGTCAATGAAAGGCTTGGTACCTTTTTGCATTAAAATGATTCTAGCATATGTTTGCTAGAAATGCCTTTTAAAAATAACAACTCTACTATTTCTGAACAAAATGCACAAATGAATACCTTTTTTCTATGAAAGATATTCGCGTATGTTTGTTGAATATATATAATGAATGGATTCAAATGCGAGGGTGAAAAGGATTATAATGGAAATAGCATTTATGCGTGAAAAATAGAAAGGGGGAGAATAGGATGAAACAACTATATATAAAGCAAAAGGTATTCAGTCTAAGTGGCAAATTTACGGTAAAGGACCAGCGGGAGAAGGATGTATATTATGTAGAGGGTAGTTTTATGAAGATTCCCAAGACCTTCTCCATTATGAATACTAAACGAGATGAAGTTGCGCTCATAACCAAAAAGGTGTTCAGTTTTTTGCCGAAGTTTTTCGTTGAAGTGGATGGTCGAGAAGTGTTAACGATTAAGAAGGAGTTTTCCTTCTTAAAAGCACGCTATACGATTGACGCGGCGGGTATTGAAGTGCATGGAAATTGGTGGGATATGGATTTTCAGGTATTACAACATGGAAAAGTAGTTGGTCAAGTAAACAAAGAGTGGTTCACGTGGGGTGATAGCTACAAGGTTCAAATTTTGAACGAAGAGATGGAGGCCATCATCATTGCAATCGTTGTCGCAATTGATTGTGTGAAGGCTGATCAAGCGGCTGCCTCCTCAGCAGCATCAAACTAGCCATAATATCTTTATAATAATTTCCATTTGACGTTCTCACCTATTTATTATATAGTAAACGGAAGTAAAGAATGCCCAGGCAAATATGGGAGAGGTTCATAGCTGATACCCTCTATAAAAAACTATGGAAACATGACAAATGCCATGTCCATAAGCGGATATGGCTTTTTTTCTGTTTTTACATACGTATTTTATAGAATGATTGGCCAAACCTCTCTTGATAAGTGTCGGGATACATTTACAAGGAGGTTTTTTTATGTCTGGCCGAAGCCATGAAGAAGGTTTAAAGGATTTGACACTATTAGGTAATCAAAATACTCAATATTCATTTGAATATGCACCAGAGGTACTGGAGGCAGTCGATAATCTTCATTCAAATCGAGATTATTTTGTGAAATTTAATTGTCCAGAGTTCACTAGTTTATGCCCACTTACACATCAACCTGACTTTGCGACAATATATATATCATATATTCCTGATAAAAAGCTTGTGGAGAGTAAATCTTTAAAATTATATTTATTTAGTTTTAGAAATCATGGTGATTTCCATGAGGATTGTGTCAATATCATTATGAACGATCTCATTAAATTACTTGATCCAAGATATATCGAGGTTTGGGGGAAATTTACTCCGCGTGGAGGCATCTCAATTGATCCTTGGTGTAACTATGGGAAGCCAGGAACGAAATATGAGGAAATAGCTAATTACCGTTTAATGAACCATGACTTAAATCCTGAAAAAATTGATAATCGATAAAAAGAATCAAGAAAGAGGTTTTTAGCATCTTTAATCAAATACGCCTTGGCGTATTTCCGCCCAGATTTTTTGGGCCCACACGATGTGGGTCATAAAGACGTTGCCACAGGATGTGGCGTTCTTAGTCTTTGATCTTAGGCTCGAAAAACTTCCTTTGAAAATCTGTGGCATCCGCCGGAGGCATTAACTTATTCAGTTGGGGTTAGAACCCCAACTGAAATAAGTTAAAAAAACTAAGAGAAACAGCACTTTTTCTTAGGTGCTGTTTTTTCGTAATAAGGTGGTTTTGACTATGAAGCGTGAAAAAGCAATCGTTGTATTTAGTGGAGGTCAGGATAGCACAACATGTCTCTTTTGGGCAAGGGAACGTTTTGAAGAGGTTGAAGCGGTGACTTTTGATTATGGTCAAAAGCATCGTCTTGAAATCGAATGTGCGAAGGATATTGCAACGGAACTTGGTGTGAAACATCACATTCTTGATATGTCACTTCTGAATCAGCTTGCTCCGAATGCATTAACGCGTCAAGACATAAAGGTAGAAGAGGGAGAAAATGGTGAGCTACCATCGACGTTTGTGCCTGGACGAAACTTGCTCTTTCTTTCTTTTGCCGGGGTTTTAGCGCGTCAAGTAGGGGCGAAGCATATTGTGACAGGGGTTAGCGAAACAGATTTTAGCGGATATCCTGATTGCCGAGATATTTTTATGAAATCTTTAAATGTTACGTTAAATTTATCGATGGACGCTTCCTTTGTGATTGAAACACCTTTGATGTGGTTGAATAAGGCACAGACATGGGAACTTGCCGATCAGCTTGGGGCATTGGAATTTGTCCGAGAAAGAACATTAACTTGCTATAACGGTGTAATTGCGGACGGTTGTGGTGAATGCCCGGCGTGCAAACTGCGCAAGAAAGGGCTAGATGAATTTTACTTAGGAAAATCAAACTTAGAGGAGTAATATCATGAGAATACTATTTTACTTGTTATCGATTGTTACCGCGAATGTGGTAACGGCAGCTTTAGCGCCATTACAGTTTGGAATTTTTATTGTTCCAATGGGGACACTGTTGGTAGGAGCGACCTTTATTCTCCGGGACCTTGTCCAACAAAAATATGGTAGAAAGAAAACATATTTATTTATTTTCATAGCTTTAATCTTATCCGCATTGGTTTCATTCATGCTTGGAGATACATTATTGATTGTGGTGGCATCGGCCATTTCATTTATCGTTTCTGAATCGGCAGATACCGAAATCTATACTCGATTAAAATTACCAATCGCTTGGCGCGTTTTCTATAGTGGTATTGTTGGAGGATTTCTTGATTCCGTTATTTTCGTAGTGATTGGTTTAAGTCCGCTTGGAGCGAATATGCTTCCTTGGGAAGCTGTACCAGCTGCTATTTTAGGGCAAATTATTGTTAAGACCATTATCCAAATGATTGGCGCACTCATCTTGAACCAAGTTCGCTTGAATGGTTTCGATAATGCAGAAAGCCATTAAAATCATGACAAAGCCACGTTTTTGTGGCTTTTTTTATTTATATAAGAAAAACACTGCAAAATATAGAACTTCGTTATTTTGCAGTGTTCCGAGTTGAAGATATTTACACAAGTTTGATCTGAATTAGTCTAAAATCGTCACCTTCACTTGTTTTCTACCGAAATTAATGGCTTCTTGTTTAGAAGGAATAAAGACATCAATTTTATTTCCTTTGATAGCTCCACCCGTGTCTCCAGCAATAGCTTCTCCATATCCCTCTACATGGACTTTACTGCCAAGAGGAATAACTGATGGGTCAACAGAGATAACCTTTGCATCTGGGTTCTCTAATAGATTAATACCAGTTGATGTAATCCCTGAGCATCCTTCACATGTAGCGGTATAAGCTGTAGCTTCTACAACAATTTCTTTTTTGTTACTCGTGGAAGCAGTTTTTACTTCAGCTGTGCTTTCTTTTTGTGTTTGAGTAGCTGGAACTGCAGCAGTGTTAGTATTTACTGATTCTGTTACTGGTGCAGTAGCTGTCGTTTTCGTCTTTGTTTCAACAGCTGGTGCTACAGTTGTCGTTTCCTTTGGTGCTTTAACAACAGACTGTACCTTTGTTTCTGCGCTAGCAGTGGCAGTTGCTTTAACACCTTCAAAGATTGATAGATTTAATCCAGGATGGATGAGGTCAGGATTAGTATGTATTTGGTTCCACTCTTGAAGCTGAGAAACCGTGACCTGATGTTCCCTTGCGATGTCCCATAATGTGTCACCTGACTCAACTGTATATTGTTTTTCTGGCACAATAATTAAATCATCTCCAGGGTGGATGAGATCTGTCGAAAGTTGATTTAGCATTTTAATATTTTTAACTGATGTGTTATTAGCTTTTGAGAGATCCCAAAGTGTATCTCCTTTTTGTACTGTAATCGTTGAAGCTTGTACATTAGCACTTACTGTGACTGAGAGTACAGTCCCTGCCAAAATTGCTACCATCTTTTTAAGCATTCTATTACCCTCCAATTTCCTTAGTTGCTAATTTTAAATAATCGTAACATAGATTTTCCATAGAAAAAGAACAGGGAGGTTTTAATTTGGTTACATCTATGGCAGTTATATTGCAAAAGCAATCCAAGTAGTAAATAGTGAAATATAAAGTATGTTAATATGTATGGGATGTTTCAAAAATTACAATGGGAGGAAAGGATATTATGAGTAATCTACCGAATTGTCCAAAATGTAATTCTGAATACACTTATGAGGATGGAGCCCTATTAGTTTGCCCGATATGCGGTCATGAGTGGCCTTCAGGTGCAGAAGTGGAGAATAATGAAGATACAGAGGTAATCAAAGATGCAAATGGAAATATATTAACGGATGGGGTTACCGTAACAGTCATTAAAGACCTCAAGGTAAAAGGAAGCTCATCCATACTAAAGCAAGGTACAAAAGTAAAAAATATACGATTAGTAGAAGGGGACCATAACATTGATTGCAAAATTGATGGATTTGGACCGATGAAATTAAAATCCGAATTTGTTAAAAAATTATAGGATGGTTTTTGTATAAAAAAGCGTCAAAGACATTGTCTAGTCTTTGACGTTTTAATGATGAAGATTCTTCTAAAAAATCTATCCCTCAACATGCTTTCTAGCTCTGTATATTCTATTACCAAGTTCATTTAACACAATTGCTGCTATTATAATGGCTGTACCTAACCATTGTAGCCCGGTAACCGTTTCTGACAAGATAAGGCTAGCTGATAGGATAGCAACCGGTAATTCGACGGATGTTAATATATTGGCAATTCCACCAGGAACCAATGGTGCACCTACTGCGAAAAAGAGTGGTGGAAGGACTGCACCAAACAGAGCAACGCCTACGGCAGTTGTTAATAAATTTGCCTCCAATGGTAGTACAGATGGAATATCCCGCATGAATACGATAAGTATTAAAATGGTGGATCCAGTTGCCATAATCGAAGTACGAGGCAAAGGATCTACATTGACAGCGACCTTTCCACTGAAAAAAATAAACCCCGCATAAGTAAATGCAGAAAGAATACCAAATAAGAAACCTTTGAAAGGAAGTCCCTTAATATCGCCGTTAACTATGTTGGAAGCAAAAAAGACCCCAATCAAAATGAACACGATCGATAGAATCGTGATAGGTGCAGGTTTTATTTTGCTGAAAATCCATTCTAGAATAATGCCGATCCAAACGAATTGAAACATTAAAATGATGGCCAATGAGGCCGGCAGATATTGCATCGAACCATAATAAAAAATACTGGTTAATCCGATAAAACAACCGGTTATCATCATTTGAGGAACATTCTTTCTATTTATTCCTTTAAAGCTGGGGCGTTTAATCAGAGTGATAGACCATAATAAACATGAGGATATCAACATTTGAACGATATTAATTTGGCCAAGGGAATAGCCATAGCTGAACCCCAATTTGGCGAAAATGGGTGTGAAACCAAAACATCCAGCACCTAATAATACAAATAAGATGCCCTTATTCATTTTCATTTTGAAACCTCCTGTTGTGCAAAACTATTAGACTATTATAGCATACAGAGGAGGGAGGCTGGTCTTTTTCGTACTTTATCAGAGTGGTTCTATTTGGAAATCGTTTCAATAAAAAATCTCCTTGACCAAAGATATCATCAAGGAGATTTTTTGTGCTGTTAATTCTTTATGGAGCGAGTCATATTTTTACTTCCTCTTTGTACTTCCACTTCACTTTTTAAACCTTTCAATAACGAGAAGCACATGATGATCAAGATAATCGTAAAAGGGAGAGCAGCTGCGATGGAGGCTGTTTGTAATACATTCAGTCCCCCAGCTAAGAGTAGAACAGCAGCTAACGCGGATTGAATCACTCCCCATGTTACTTTAATTTTATTTGAAGGATTTAATGTACCTCCTTCACTTAACATGCCCAATACAAAGGTGGCTGTGTCGGCAACTGTTATATAATAAATGGCTACCACAGCAAACCCCAAAATACTCATCAGAGAACTTAATGGGAGGTAATCAAAGAATGTAAATATAGACAATGAGACGTTTTCGGTAATATGGGCTGCCAGGTCTTGATTGTTGGTGCTAAGGATAAGCTCTAGTGCGGATCCCCCGAATACGGACATCCAAAGGCATGTACCCAGTGTAGGGAAAATCAACACACCAATGACAAACTCTCTTACTGTTCGGCCTTTAGAGACTCGAGCAATAAACATACCGACAAATGGGGCCCAGGCAATCCACCATGCCCAATAAAATAACGTCCATGAAGCAATCCATTCTCCTTCACCAAAAGGCTTTAGCCTTAAACTCATATGAATAAAGTCACTAATATAGAGACCTGTCGTATTAAAGAAGACTTTGATAACAGTCAAGGTAGGACCAACAATTAAAATCATCAGCATAATCGCAAACGATAAAATCATCGCTGTATTTGATAGGTATTGGATTCCTCTTTCTAATCCAGTATTAATCGAGATTGTAAATAGGACAGTTGCGACTGCAATCACAATCAGCTGGACAACTAATCCATTCGGAACGCCAAATAAATCATGCATTCCGGCTGTCACTTGCATAGCACCTAGACCCAAGGATGTAGCAATACCAAAAACGGTTGCGAAAATGGACAGGATATCAATGGTTTTCCCAATAGGTCCGTAAATTCGATCGCCTAGCATTGGGTAGAACGCCGAACTTATCGATGCGGGAAGCTTTTTGTTATATTGAAAAAAAGCAAGAGCTAAACCAATGATTGTATAGATTGCCCAAGGGTCCAGCCCCCAATGAAAAAAGGTATATTTCATTGCGGTATTCGCTGCGTCAACCGTATAAGGTTCCCCATAGGGAGGATTTGTGTAATGGGTAACTGGTTCAGCAACACCCCAATAGACAATCCCGATACCCATCCCGGCACCGAACAACATCGCAAGCCAAGAGGCGGTATTGAAATCGGGGCGGTCTGTTTTCTTACCTAGCCGAATATTACCGTATTTCGAGAACAATAAAAATATAGAGAAAATCACAAAGAATAAGGTCGCAGCTAAATATAGCCAGCCCAGGTAATCAATTGAACCATTATAGATAATGTCGGTGACATGAGCGAGATTATCTGTAAAAAAGACACCCCAAATAATAAAAATGAGGGTAAGGATTAATGAAATAATAAATACGCTTGATCCGTTTTGACTTTTTCTAGCCATGGAAACCTCCTTGTAAGATAAAATCAATATTTTGGAAAGTGAATAGTAGGATTCATTTAAAGATGAACTCACGTATCCTGGTCCTGAAGATTGTAAAGAAACTCCCACTTATCGGTGTTCATCAACTCAAATGCTGATATTTCTAGTCCGCCTCCCAGATAAACAGTTTCGGCTTTCACTGCCAGAACCATCGTTATAAATAATTCTGTACTGTCCTTTTTTTGATAGATGTCTCCTAAGGCAGGCAGTAATACATTGTCTAAAAGATTCACATTTTGAGGTGGAGCATCCTGTAGGTCTGCTGCCTCACTAGAATCCATGTCTTTAAAATCGATTGGGTTACTGTTTTTGTCCCGGCCAGGCGCCATTAACAGATACTCGTTATGCTTGACACCGTGAGAATTACTTGTAATGATTCCTTTTTTATCTACTGTTTCAACCAATTCAATTTCATTTAGCGAATACGTATCTAAGGAATCTGGCCTTGGGTTGTGAATTAAAATATAATCCCCTTCTTCAGCATTTTGGTCGTGTTTGAGCGTATAGGCTTTATGATTGAAAATAAAGCTATCAAGCTCCTTAGGTTTATACTTTTCCACTTGTGCTGCACTGGTTAAATGCTGTGATAAATCCCTTAATCGAATCAGATGAACAGATTGCTTATACATGGGTTTTACCCCATAAACCTTATGTAACTCGTTGTTGTAATAGACAAATTGTCCTTTTCTAACCTGAAACAATTTCACTAAAAAAACTCCCTTCAACTATAGGATTATCAAGCTGCGAAAAATCATTAGAGTAATGAAATGTAGTAGAAGGCTTTGCGCTTTATCCTTCATTAGCATGTCTTTTATTAGGTAAAACCATGTAAGAAATGGCAAGTTTAAAATGGAGAAAAACCGCAGGTTGTTTTTGGGAGACTTTATCACGTACTATCCAATAAAAAACGGCAAGTCAAATAAAAAAGATACAGTCTTTTCTAAAAGAAAAGAAACTGTATCCATTTTCTACATGGACATTTCGCCACTCCCATAGTTAAGTTGCCAATGGACTCCGAATTTATCTGTTACTTGACCGTAAAGCTTGCTCCAGAAAGTTTCTTGTAGTTCCATTTCGACATTTCCGCCATCTTTTAATTGTTCATACCAGGATTTTAAATCATCCATATTTTCGCTAATTAATGCAAGAGTAATGTTGTTGCCTACCACAAATGGCTGACCAGGGAATGTATCTGAAAACATGACATTACTTCCATCAATATTAAGACGTGCGTGCAACACTAAATCTTTTGCTTCCTCTGGAAGCTCGTATTCTGGGCTTTGTGGTGCTTGAGCAAAAGTCATAATTTGAGGTGTTTCAATATTAAACACTTTTGCATAAAATTCAACAGCCTCTCGGCAATTGCCATTAAAAACAAGATAAACATCTACAGACATCTCAACACTCCTCATAATTGGTTTGTATACAACTTTCATTTTATCCGATTTATTCGATCATAGACATTCTAAAAAAGACTTTCTCAAAACGATGTTGGGGTTATTTACTAAATTTATGGCGATTTTATGACAAAAAGGTGATTAAAAATGGACAAAGAAAAAACGTAGTAAAATAGAAGCAGGGTAAAGATTGTTTATTTACCAAATGGGTTAGAGAGGAAGTAAGCGAAAAAAATGAGATTATATAATAGATTTTTTTCAGTACTAATGATGTTATTTTTGGTGAGTTTAGTAGGCTGTGGCAAGGATGATATCCTAACAAATGTAGGCGAGCTAGATTTTACGCAAGCCTTAAAAATTCCAGAACTCGTCGAACCTACAATAGAACCTGATGGTACAAAAAACTTTACATTAACCATGCAAACAGGAACAACTGAATTGTTGCCAGGGAAAATGGCAGACACCTTTGGAATTAATGGGTCCTATTTAGGGCCAACTATAAGGGCTTCGCGCGGTGACAAAGTATCCTTTAATGTTGTTAATAATTTGGGGGAAACATCCACTTTACACTGGCACGGGATGAGATTGCCAGCTGTGATGGATGGAGGTCCTCACCAGATGATTGAGGCAGGGGAAACGTGGACACCACATTGGACAATCGACCAACCGTCTGCAACTACCTGGTATCACCCTCACTTACATGGGAAAACAGGACAGCATGTATATCGTGGACTTGCAGGCATGTTCATTATTGATGATGAAGACTCTAAAAAACTTCCTTCTAATTATGGGGTTGATGATATTCCACTCATTATCCAAGATAAATTATTTACAAGTGACGGCCAAATGAAGGAAGATAACGAAGGGGTCTTTGGCACACTTGGGGATGAAATACTTGTGAATGGAACTTATAACCCTTATCTTGAAGTGACATCTAATCAGATTCGCTTTCGTTTGCTGAATGGCTCTAATGCTAGAGCTTATCATTTTGGCTTTACTGATGGACGTTCTTTTAAGATTGTTGCAAATGATGTTGGGCTCCTTCAAGAGCCGGTTACATTGGATCGCTTCATGTTAAGCCCAGGGGAACGCGCAGAAATAGTAGTGGAATTCGAGCCAGGGGATGAAACCATACTCCGTAGTTATAGTGGGAATAACGGTATTGATAGTGGGGAGTTTGATTTGTTGAAGATTATTGCGGCTAATGAATTAACCCAAGTTCCGCCAATAGAAGGACAGCTTTCAACCGTTCCACCAATCGAAGTTCCAGAGGATGCCCCAGTTCGTCAATTCAAATTAACGATGGAGAACAAGATTAATGACAAAATAATGGATATGAATCGTATTGATGAGGTTGTTCCAGCTGGTACGACGGAAATATGGGAAATCAATAATTTTGGTTGGTCTCATAATTTCCATATTCATAATGCAGCTTTCCGTATTTTAGACATTAATGATAAAGAACCTTCCGAGTATGAAAGAGGTCGAAAGGACACTGTGTTTGTCCCAAATGGATCAAAGGTTCGAATTGTTGTAGAGTTTGGGAACTATCCAGATCCTAATGTACCTTACATGTATCACTGCCATTTGTTGCGCCATGAAGACGACGGTATGATGGGCCAATTCTTATTGGTTGAACCAGGTACTGAAGCGCAAGTACCTATGACATTGCCCAAAAATGAAAATGAACATCATGAATAAAAGGGATATATAAGTAATACAAAAAAGGTAAGAACATTTTTTTATATGTTCTTACCTTTTTCCCATTAGCTTTTGTAAATAACGCCATTTTAGATAAAGGCGAGAATTGTAACTAATTAATGGAAATAAAATAACATGTGTCAGGATAATATTGTATACTTTTGATATGGTAGTTCATATGTACTACTATATGAACTTGGTAGGTCTTTTACTTGATGTAGATAATAAATGAAGTCAGTATAGAAAGGGAGGTGGGAATCTTGGCGGTAGCAGCCTTAGTTTTAGGTATTATTGGGTTATTTTTTGCATGGATTCCTTTTTTAGGCTATGTAATGCCGGTTTTAGCTATTATTTTTGGGGTTATAGAAAGAAATAATGAAGAGAAAAAAGGTATGGCTTTAGCTGGATTAATTCTAGGTATCATCTCATTAGTTATCTTCAAATTGGGGTTTTGGGTATTGATTATGATAGGGGCAATTGCTGAAAATAGTGGTCTATAATGATTATCTACAAAACTATACTTCAATAAAAATATACATAACTTTATAGTTATATCAAAAAAAGAAAGCCACTTTGTTACCAACTGGTAATAGAGTGGCTTTCTTATATGTCAACAAACTTATTGATGAACTAATGTTTTTGGATCCGTTTCATCCGTTTTTGTATCCCAATTGTTTCGGATAATGTAGTCAAATGCACTTAAGGATGCAGTTGCACCAGATCCCATAGAAATAATAATTTGCTTATATGGACTATTCGTACAGTCTCCTGCAGCAAACACTCCAGGGACATTTGTTGCACCATGGTTATCAACTACAATCTCACCCATACGATTACGTTCGATTGTGTCACCAAGCCAATCAGTATTTGGAACAAGACCAATTTGAACAAACACACCTTGTAATTCAATATGATGTTCTTTTTTAGTCTCACGGTCAACATAAGAAATACCGTTTACCTTGTCAGTTCCTGTAATTTCTGTTGTTTGAGCATTTGTAATAACTGTTACATTTGGAAGACTGAATAGACGGTCTTGCAATACAGTGTCAGCTTTCAGCTCTGAATTAAACTCAAGAACTGTTACATGCTTTACAATACCTGCAAGGTCAATTGCAGCTTCAACACCAGAGTTACCGCCACCAATAACGGCTACATCTTTACCGGCAAACAGTGGTCCATCACAATGCGGACAATATGCGACACCTTTGTTTTTGAACTCTGCTTCACCAGGAACGTTTACATTACGCCAGCGGGCACCAGTTGAAAGAATAACGGTTTTACTCTTTAGAACAGCGCCGTTTTCAAGCTCAATTTCAACAAAGTCTTTCTTTTCAATACGTTTTGCACGCTGAAGATTCATCACATCAACGTCGTATTCTTTTACATGTTCTTCAAGGCTTGCTGCAAGCTTAGGTCCTTCAGTACGCTTCACACTGATAAAGTTCTCAATGCCAAGTGTATCTAAAATTTGACCACCAAAGCGGTCCGCAACAAGACCTGTACGAATGCCTTTACGAGCTGCATAAACTGCTGCACTTGCACCAGCAGGTCCGCCACCAACAACAAGAACATCATATGGATCCTTATCAGCAAACTCTGATGCATCAGGAGCACTTCCGAGTTTCCCAAGGATTTCTTCTAATGACATACGACCACTGCTGAATGGTTCTCCATTTAGATATACTGTTGGTACTGCCATGATATCTTTACTTTCAACTTCTTCTTTGAAAGCAGCCCCGTCAATCATCGTATGTGTGATGTTAGGGTTAAGTACGCTCATTAAGTTGAGCGCTTGTACAACATCAGGACAGTTTTGGCAACTTAGGCTAATATATGATTCAAAGTTGTATTCTTCTTTAATATCTTTAATTTGATCAATTAGCTTTTGGTCAGCCTTTGGAGCTCTTCCGCTCACTTGTAAAAGAGCCAACACGAATGAAGTAAACTCATGTCCAAGTGGGATACCAGCAAATGTTACTCCACTATCTTCACCGACACGGTTTACACTAAAGCTAGGTGTTCTTTCTAATTGGGTATGTTCAACTTTAATTTTAGGTGACATAGCTGTCAACTCTTCAACAAGAGACAGCATGTCTTTTGATACATCATCAGAACCTGCGCTGACTTTAAGCAGCACATCATTTTCTAAAAGCTGTAGATATTGGCTTAACTGTTGCTTAATATCAGCATCTAGTATCATTTATAGCACCCCTTAAATTTTACCTACTAGGTCTAGGCTTGGCTTAAGAGTTTCTCCGCCTTCTTGCCATTTAGCTGGGCAAACTTCACCAGGATTGTTACGAACATATTGTGCAGCTTTAATTTTATCAATTAATTGGCTAGCGTCACGGCCAATGCCATCTGCATTAATTTCAACCGCTTGGATAACTCCGTCTGGATCAATGATGAAAGTACCGCGGTCAGCAACACCTTCTTCTTCACGTAAAACATCAAATTGGCGAGAAAGAACGTGTGCAGGGTCACCAATCATTGTATAGGTAATTTTACCAATTGCTTCTGATGAATCGTGCCATGCTTTATGTGTGAAATGTGTATCTGTTGATACAGAATATACTTCAACACCTAAATCCTTTAATGTTGCATATTGGTTTTGCAGATCCTCAAGTTCAGTTGGGCAAACGAATGTAAAATCTGCTGGGTAAAAGCAAACAACACTCCATTGACCTTTTAGGTTTTCTTGAGAAACCTCGATAAAATCGCCAGTACCGGCATTATAAGCTTGTGCTTTGAACTCTTCTACTTGTTTTCCAATAAGTGACATACTAAATTCCTCCAATGTGATAATATTTAAAAATAGATTATTAGTAGTATTGACTAAAAATCTATAATTATTACTTGTTTATACTAATTATTATATAGACATTATTATTTATGTCAACGATAAAGCTCTAATTATTATCACTAAATAGTATTTTACACATTTTAGCCAAAATAATTCTATTCCCAATCTTTATCTATTTTATCATTTAGCGTCATTGACATTGCAACGAATATGATTCATAATATTCCTAATCATAAATTCAAAATCAGAATAGTTAAATATAAGAAGTAATGATAGGGAACTAGTAAATAGTCCTCAGGTAAAAGAGAGTAAAATTCATGGGCTGAAAGATTTTACGCGCCTGCAATGCTATTGAACCTGTCCCTTGAGCTGTTAGGCAAAACCTAACCGTCGGCCTGCGTTAAAGGTTTTCGAGTGGGTACTAGAGATACTAGTGCCAATAAAGGTGGTACCACGAAAGATACGGTCTTTTCGTCCTTTTTATAGGGACGGAAGGGCTTTTTTTTATTATCGAGCTTGGAGAAGCCAGTCGGAATAAGCGTTTATCCGATAGGCGGAGTACTCTTCGTACTATTACAATTTGGTGGTGAATGAAATGAAGAAGAAGAAACGAATTGTTGTCAAAATAGGGAGTAGTTCATTAACCAATCAAAATGGTGGTCTTAGTATTGAGAAGTTGCGGGAGCATGTTGATGCGATTGCCCGATTGAAGAAACTCGGGCATGATGTCATTCTCATATCATCTGGTGCGGTTGCAGCTGGCTTTATGGACCTTGGATATTCTACCCGCCCAAAGACGGTTGCAGGTAAACAAGCTGCTGCAGCTGTAGGTCAAGGATTACTTTTAAGAGGGTATACGGAGGAATTTAAGAAACATGGGATTGTTGCTGCACAATTGCTATTAACCAGGCACAATTTCTTATACAAAGATCAATATAATAATGCGTATGCAACTTTATCCGAACTGTTAAAACGAAACGTAGTACCTATTATCAATGAAAATGATTCAGTCTCACTAGAAGAGTTAAACTTCGGAGATAATGATATGTTATCGGCACTCGTAAGTGGCCTTGTGCATGCTAATTTTTTAATGATTATTACAGACGTCAATGGCATTTATGATCAAAACCCAAGAACACATCCAGATGCAAAAAGGTATAATTTCCTTGAGGAAATTCATGATGAACTGTTAAGTGGTGCCACTGGAGCGGGATCAAATGTAGGTACAGGAGGAATGAAATCAAAAATAGAGGCAGCTCGTACAGCGTTAGGACTCGGTGTTAAAGTGTTTATTGGCTCTGGTTCTGGTGAGGAAAAATTTGTTGATATTCTTGCGGGTAAAGGGGATGGAACGTATATTGGGAACTCCTCACTAACTAGTATGAAAACATCAAAGCAGTGGCTTGCCTTACATTCGATTCCAAGTGGGAAAATTGAAGTTGATCAAGGTGCGGCAACGGCTATTCTAAGACATGGTAAAAGTCTTCTCCCAGCAGGAGTGACAAATATTATTGGTAATTTTAGAATCAATGACGTTGTTGAGGTCGTGAATGTAGGGGGAGATATTATCGGAAAAGGAAAAGTCAATTTTTCTTCCGATCAATTAATAGAAATCAAAGGATTATCGAGTACAAAAGCAATGGTGAAGGTAAACAGCGGTCAAGGTGTTGTCATTCATAGAGACAATTGGGTTAGTCAAAAAGGGAGGAGAGTAAAGTATGAGTGAGCTAATTGAAAAAGCAAAGAAAGCAAAAAAAGCAGCTTCGATTCTAGCAAAAGCAACAACAGAACAAAAAAACAAGGCACTTTCTGTTATTTCCGAGCAACTGCTAAAGGAACAAGCGTATATCTTAGAAGAAAATCAAAAAGATTTACAAGCTGGAAGAGAAAATGGGATGAGTGAGTCGTTACTTGATCGCTTAAAGCTAAACGAACAGCGGATTCAAGATATGGCAGATGCCCTGATTCTATTAACAAAGCTAGAAGATCCAATCGGGCAATTATTAGAAGAATGGGAGCGACCAAATGGCCTTAAAATTGCCCAAGTTCGAGTTCCGCTTGGGGTTATCGGAATGATTTATGAGGCACGACCAAATGTAACAGTGGATGCATCAAGCCTCTGCTTGAAAACAGGAAATGCTGTAGTGCTACGAGGTAGTTCAACTGCGATTCATTCGAATAAAGCGATTGTACAGGTAATACAGCGTGCGCTTGAATTAAGTCATCTGCCAATTGAGGCAGTACAATTATTAGAAGATACTAGCCGAGAGACTGCATCAGAAATGTTCAAACTAAATGAGTATCTTGATGTATTAATTCCGCGTGGTGGAGCAAAATTGATTCAAACTGTTGTTCAAAACTCAACCGTTCCAGTATTGGAAACAGGTGCAGGAAATTGTCATGTGTTTATTGATGAAACAGCTGATCCAAAGATGGCAATTGAGATTGCGATTAATGCAAAAACACAGCGACCATCTGTATGTAATGCGATTGAAAATATTCTCGTCCAAAAGGATTGGGCGTCCAACCATTTACAGGAATTAATAACGGCTTTACAAGAACATGATGTACAAATTCACGGTGATGAGGCTGTTCAACATGAAGGAAAAGACATCATTCCTGCAGAAACGGAAGACTGGGGTACGGAATTTTTAGGGCTAGAGGTTGCCGTAAAAGTAGTTGAGAATGTAGGAGAGGCCATTGCCCATATTAACCAATATGGAACAAAGCATTCAGAAGCGATTATTACTGAATCTGTTGCAAATGTCGAGCAATTCTTTACAGAAATAGATGCAGCAGCCGTCTATCATAATGCATCGACCCGATTCACGGATGGATTTGAATTTGGATTTGGTGCTGAAATCGGGATTAGCACTCAAAAACTACATGCGCGTGGACCAATGGGTTTACCTGCCCTTACATCTACCAAATATACAATTCGTGGAAATGGGCAAATAAGGTAAAATAGGGTAAATACACGAGGATGTTTCCAAGAAATTTGGGAGCATCCTTTTTTATTTTTGTGGTTTACAAATATGTTTACGTGTATACAAAAGTGTAAACAAGATGTGTACAATCCCGTTTACATGTTTACAAATCTGTATACATCCCGAGGTAACAACATGTGTACAATTTTGTATTCAAAAGTTTACAAAAATGTTTACAAAAGTCGACATGTTTACAAGGTGTTTACAGGTTTACATTTATATTTCTTTTCGCCCAGAGTCATTGTGGAATCTAGTATTCTCTTATAACCTTTAAGTAAGTCAACACACATACATAGCAAGAAAAAATCTACTAAAAAGGGTGATGTTAAAAATGTCTATGTCTAGAATTGCAGCGGTTGATGTTGGTAATGACTCTGTTAAAGCAATCTTTGGAGAGCTAGATTACGAATTAAATATACCTAATATTATTGCAAGAGATACTGAGGACCGTCCGGTAATAGGAATAGAAGAATTAAATAGCAAGGACCCACTGGAAGGAATACATATTAAGATTCACTCCCCTGCTCTAAAAGAAAATAATGCGATTTATCGCGTCGGCCATTTGGCGACTAAGAGCAGTAGTGCATCAGAATTGGATCCAGGAAGCAGCAAATCAGAAGAAGATCAAACCCTGATTATGCTTTTTACTACATTGGCATTGGATGCTGTAAGAGAGGAAAACACATCTGCCTTCCCTCGCTCGAAAAATGTAATTGATGCAAATTACAACCTTGGAACAGGCTTGCCTCTTCGTGAAGTAAAGGAAGGCAAGGATGCGGGATATCGTTCAAAATTAACAGGATCCGTTCATCAGGTAGAATTTCTTGTAACACCGAGATATCAAGGGCTAAAGGTTAATATTAAATTTAATGAAGTCAAAATCTACCCGGAAGGCTTTGCCGCTTATATTAATCTTGTAATGGATAACAATTTGAAGGTAATTAATAAGGATTTGATTGATAAACGAATTTTAATTCAAGATATTGGGGGTCTCTCAACAGATATTGCGGTCATTCGTAACCGAACTGTCGATGATGATAAGGCACAGGGCTTTAATCTTGGAGTGTCTGAATCTTTGGAAGCGATTCGAGAGGAAATCCGCTCTAAGCACGGAATCGAATTAGATAGTCGTCGAGATGTAGTCGAAATTATTACAAGAAAAAACAACCGAAATCATATTATGGTAAAAGGAAGTCGGACAAGCGTCCATGAAATAACAGACCGCATCCTGCTTGATTTAGCCAAAAAACAATATCGGTTACTCCGCAATGTTTGGTTAAAAAACTCCCAAACCGAAATCTGCTATTTCGTTGGCGGCGGGTCAATCGTGTTAAAGGAATATATTAAAACACTGAATAATAATCTTGATGGCTATAATATTGAATTCTTTGAAGATGAAAAAGAAAGTATTTGGATGATGGCCAATGCTTATTATAAGCTTATAACTGATTATGTGAGGAAGAATGAGAAGCAAAAAGTACCACAAGAGCCGGTAAAAGAGCCAGTAAAGAAATAGAATAGGGTGATCCTATGAAAAAGACGACCTCGACTGAGGTGAAAAGAGGCCAAGCAATCTCATTTCGTGTTCCATCCGATACACCTGATCATGTATTAAAGCACCTGCAAAAGCTGAAGGAAACAGAGCGAAGGAACTTTTCGAGTAAAATTGCCGAGTTTGTTATGCAGGGCGTCGGCCAGTCCTTCTCAAGAGAACGAGAGGTCATAACCGTGCCACTCCCTCATACATTAAGTAAATCCCAGCGGAATTGGCTGAAGCATGAACACTCTGAGGCCCTGCTAGGCAGTATAATTTATCAGTTATTAACAGACCCAGTTCGTGCAACTGCGCTGCTTGCTTCATTAAATAGCAATTCCTTGGATTTGGACGAAGCTTTGTACCTTCAGGAAGAGGTTTCCGCTGTTGAGCCGCAAATAGCAGCTTCAAATGAGGAAGAAGTAACCACCTCAACGAATGCTGCAGATACCTTTGAAGATGATTTGAATAATTTTAACTGGGAAACTGCAAAACAAGATGAACCGAAAGAAAAGGAAAATGATCAGGATGAAGCTGATTTAGATGGCTTATTAGGGGATTTCCTTTCCGCAATGAATAAGTAAACATAAGGGGCAGTTCTACGTTGCTTTAAGCAAGCGTGGACTGCCCCTTTTAAATTGGTGTAGAGAAATGTATCATAGGTAAAAAGTAGACAAGAGATAAGGATGAAGATAATGGGAACGGAAATGACAATAAGGGTAAAATCAAATCTTGTTAATAAGTATAGAGAAGGATACCCTCTTATTACAAAAGAAATAATGAACAACATAAATCCTGTAGAAGAAGGCGCACTGCTTAACCTTGTTGACGAAACGCATTCATTTATAGCTAAGGGTTATTACGGTAAGCAAAACAAAGGATACGGTTGGGTGCTTACCAGGAACAAGGATGAAAGGATTGACCAAACCTTTTTTGAAAGAAAGATGAAGGCAGCTTTTGATAAAAGAAGGTCCTTTTATAAAGATGAGGAAACAACAGCTTTTCGTGTATTTAATGGAGAAGGAGATGGAATCGGAGGCTTCACCATTGATTATTTTGCTGGATATTACTTAATTAATTGGTATAGTAAAGGAATTTATGCCTATTATGAGCATGTGCTTGCCTCACTTAAAAATTTAGTTGAATATAAAGCGATATACCAGAAAAAGAGGTTCCGTGCTGATGGAAAATTTATTGAAGAAGATGGATTTGTAGACGGGAAACGAGGGCAGTTTCCGATTATTGTGAAAGAGAACGGAGTCAATTTTGCCATTTATTTTAACGAGGAAGCGATGGTTGGAGTTTTTCTAGATCAGCGGGATGTAAGAAGAACCATTCGTGATAAGTATGCAAAAGGGAAGACCGTATTAAATACCTTTTCATATACTGGAGCATTTTCTGTTTTTGCAGCATTGGGTGGAGCGGAAAAGACTACAAGTGTTGACTTGGCCAATCGTAGTTTACCGAAGACGATTGAGCAGTTTAGTGTAAATGGAATTGATTATGAAGCCCATGATATTATCGTGGAAGATGTATTCCATTACTTTAAATATGCGGGTAAAAAGAATCTGAAATTTGATATGGTTATCCTTGACCCACCAAGTTTTGCGAGGTCAAAGAAATTCACCTTTAGTGCTGAAAAAGACTATAAGAACCTTCTGAAGGAAGCAATTGCGATTACGGAGAATAGTGGAGTCATTGTCGCTTCAACAAATAGCGCATCATTTGATATGAAAAAGTTCAAAGGGTTTATTGATCGGGCATTCAAGGAAAGTAATAGCATATATAGAATCGAAGAAGAATTTTCATTACCTCAGGATTTCCAAACGATCAAGCAGTTTAAGGAAGGAAACTACCTCAAGGTTGTGTTTATAAAAAAACTGAATGACTAGAGAGAGTCACTGGATTTATGAAGGGGATGGTTATTTTGCGTTGGAGCATATTAATCATCCCCTTTATTTTTTCAACTTGGTATTTGAATCTCAATCAATGTGAGTTCATTAGCACTGTTTAATGCTTCTATGAAGACTTTCTCAAACTCAATCAGTTCGGAAGGTCTAACTCCTTTTACCCCAAAACTTTCAGCAAGCTTCAAAAAATCAGGGTTTCCAAAGCTTGCTCCATAGCTATTAAAGAACTTTTCTTCCATCATTTGTTCCTCTAATTTTAACGACAAATTATTTAACACAATGACAATAATGGATAGTCCTAATCGCTTAGCAGTCTCTAATTCAGAAATATTCATTAACGCTCCTCCATCACCAGTAATACAAATAACTGGAGCATCAGGGCGTGCTAATTTGGCACCAATGGCACCAGGCAGGGCAATCCCCATTGAGGCCAATCCATTCGAGATAATCAGTCTTCCTGCTTGTTTTGGTTGATACGTGCTTGCGATGGCTAGTTTGTGGGCCCCAACATCAGAGACCACAATGGTTTCATCGGTTGAATGAGATTCGATTACGGTAAGAACGTTTTCTATCGAAAGTGCTTGTTTTCCTTTAATTATCTTATTGATTTGATATGCTGTTTCAATTTGTTCTTTCAGATTTCCAGTCGGAACCCATTGTTTGATTGGGAGTTTCTGTTGGGTAAGTGCCCGCAATGTTTCATTTAAATCGCCAATTAATTCCCCTTTAACGGGATAGTATTCATCTACTTCGGCTGGGAGCGGATCGAGATGTAAAATTGGACATTTCTTTTTATTCCAATCCTTAGGCGGTTTCTCAATTACATCAAATCCAATGACAATTAATAAATCCGATTCATCTATTAAAGGGAGAGCTGCATCCTTTTTTATAAACCCAAATGTAAAATAATTGAGTGGGTGCTCCTTTGTTAATATCCCCTTTGCCATAAAACTATGGACCACAGGTGATTGAAGTTGTTCGACGAATTTTCGAAGCTCTTGTACAGCGTCTTGCCGTATTGCTCCGTTTCCCACGATGACAACTGGCTTTTGGCTCTGTTCGATTAACATTCGTGCAGCATCAATTGCATTTGTATTGGGTTTGCTTATCGGGATAGGTGTTACCGGTATTGGCTGGGAGGTGGTCATTTCAGGTGCTAGATTCTCTGGTAACTCAATTAGGACAGCACCTGGTTTTTCCATTTGTGCTACTCTAAAACCTTTCCGGATTATTGTAGGTATGGTTTTTGAGTCTTTAATTTGAACGCTCCATTTTGTAGCAGGTTCAAACATTTTAACGATATCTAGGTACTGATGGGCCTCTTTGTGTTGACTTTCAAAGCCTGCTTGTCCTGTAATTGCGACAACCGGAGAATGGTCAAGTGTTGCACTTGATATCCCCGTTAAAAGATTTGTAGCACCCGGACCTAAGGTCGCTAGGCATACGCCAACCTTCTTGGCTAATCTGCCGTATACGTCAGCCATAAAAGCGGCTCCTTGTTCATGACGCACGTTGATATACGTAATTTGTTTCGATTTTGATAATGAATCCATGAGATCCAGAGTTTCTTTTCCCATAATGCCAAATACATACTCAACACCTTCGTTTTCTAAACAATGAACTAGTACGTCTGATGCCTTCATTGGAATCTTCCTTTCTATCACTATTTCCCCCTATTTTTCCCTGAGATAGAATTAAAAAACGTTTTTATCATCCTTTCTTTGAATGATTAGCAAGATACATTGTAAAATGGAAATAGTAAATAAATTTTGGAGGCGGTTTGAGTGGATTTTGTTGTGAATAAGGTATGGCTTTTCGAACATCTGCAAAATAAGGATGTAAAAATAGTAGATTGCCGATTTGAATTGGGAAATCCAACCAAAGGGCAACAGCTTTATCAGGACAGCCATATTCCAGGTGCTTTTTATTTTGATTTAGAACAGCAGTTGTCCGGGTCAGTATCAAAGCATGGGGGAAGGCATCCGCTTCCCGGTGTGGAGCAGTTTAGGCAAGAAGTTGAAAGAGCGGGAATAGACAATTCAAAAACAGTAATTGCCTATGATGGTGGAGAGGGTCAGTTTGCGTCTCGCTTTTGGTGGCTGCTAACGTATCTTGGTCATGACAAGGTATATGTCTTAAACGAGGGTTTTAACGGTTGGATTGGAGCGGGATACCCAACGTCAAAGGAAGCTCCTAAAGTAGAAGCGACTTCATTTAAAGTGAACATTCATGAAGAAATGCTAGCTTCCTACGAGGAAGTAAAAGAAATAGTTAACCAGAGGAAAAAGTCACCCATCTTAATAGATTCAAGAGATGAAAGCCGCTATTTAGGGAAAGTTGAGCCAATCGACCGGATTGCAGGGCATATTCCCGGGGCAATTAATAAGTGTTGGGTAGAAGGAATGATTCAAGGTAGCTTTAAAAATAGTGAAGACCAGAAACAGAGATTTGCAGACCTAAACAAGGAAGATGAAATTATCGTCTATTGTGGCTCAGGTGTAACGGCGACCCCGAACTTTATAGCTTTAAAAATGGCAGGGTTTAAAAATGTACGACTATATGCAGGAAGCTATAGTGATTGGGTTTCTTATGAAGAAAACCCAGTAGCAAAGGGGAAAGAAGCTTAATATTTTCGCAAGGGGAGTTGTGGACATGCGTGTACCATATGATGAACTAAAAAATGAATTTAAAAGAGTACTTTTAAAAAGAGGTTTTGAGGAGGAATTGGCAGAGACGGCAGCATCAATCATTGCCGATAATAGCCGAGATGGCGTTTATTCCCATGGCTTGAACAGATTTCCCTCAATTGTAACAGCGATAGACGAGGGTGCAATAAAACCTAATATGCGTCCAGAAAAACGTAATGGCATCGGCGCACTTGAGCAATGGGATGGACAGTTGGGCTTTGGTCCACTAAATGCAACAATTGCGATGGAAAGAGCGGTGGAACTAGCGGGGGAATATGGCATTGGCTGTGTTGCCTTAAATAACACGAATCACTGGCTTCGTGGGGGCACATATGGATTGAAGGCAGCTGATGCGGGCTGTATTGGAATTTGTATGACCAACACATTTCCAAATATGCCACCATGGGGTGGAGCAGAGAAGCGAATCGGGAATAACCCCTTGATCATATCCATTCCACAGAAAAACGGAGAACATGTTTTATTAGACATGGCACAGTCTCTTTTCTCATTTGGGAAGCTACAAACCTATTCGCTAGCGGGAGAGAAACTCCCATTTGATGGAGGATATGATGAAAAGCGTAATCTTACGAAGGATCCGAACGCTATTTTAAATGGCGGTGAGATTCTACCTGCTGGTTTTTGGAAAGGTTCAGGACTCTCAATCGCCATAGATATGGTGGTCTCAGCGTTATCAATGGGAAGATCTACGTTTGATATGAGAATGGATTCGAGGGATGAAGGGATATCACAAGTATTTATTGCTATAAATCCAACTGCTTATGCGGGAGAAAATTATGCCGATGAATATATCAAGAATATGTCTGAGTATATAAAGACCTCTGCCAAAATGGACGGCGTAACAGATATTCTTTACCCAGGTGAGAGAACAGCTAGAGAGCGCAAGGAAAATCTAAAAGAGGGAATTCCAGTTAACAAAGATATCTGGGAAACTGTAAAAAAGTTATAAGAGGTTTAGGGGCTTTCCTTATTGGAGCCTCTTTTTTTGAGCTTATCGGACGAAATCATGCAGATATCGGACCGGCGCCACCATATATCGGACAAAAAAATCATTCTCTCTAAAAATATCAAACAAAACCCTCTAATATGATGACGCTTCCACCGTATTTAAAGTATAATCAAATAATAAATAATATTGGGCGGGTGAATGGAAGGGTGAAAAAGATTACAGTAGAGGACTTGGTACGCAAGTTTTCGTTGAAGGTATTGGCCGGTGAAAGCAAACTTCAAAATACGATTACGCAATCGCGGGTGCATCGCCCAGGCCTAGAGTTCGTTGGCCATTTCGACTTTTTTCCGACAGAACGGGTTCAAATTTTAGGAAAAAAAGAAGTGACCTATTTACATAAACTTACAAAAGAAGAACGCAGAGTCCGGATTGGAAACGTTGTTCAATATCATCCACCTTGTTTTATCGTTACATGTGGGGAAGAGGGGCTCACCTATTTAAAAAGGCATTGTGTGGAACAAGGAATTCCGTTGCTGGTAACAAGAGAAATAGAGATTACCTCTGACTTTATCGTAAGGCTGGATGCATTTTTGATAAAGGAATTAGCCGAAGAAATTGCCGTACACGGTGTTTGTATGAATGTGTCTGGGATTGGGATTCTTATTCGCGGGAATTCAGGTGTAGGGAAAAGTGAGACAGCCCACACGTTAATTCGGAGAGGGCACCGGCTCGTAGCGGATGATATTGTCGTTTTGAAGAAGCTAAGCCCACAAACGATTCTCGGAACACATGACGAAAAAACAAAAGAGTTTTTGGCCCTCCGCAGTATCGGGTTATTAAACGTGGTTCGCATGTACGGACGAAAAGCATTTCAAGATGAAACACGTATCTCCCTTGATATTCATTTGACAAAATGGGAAAAAGACGGTCTGTATAATGATTTAGATCAAGAGATCAACACAATGGAATATATGGGGGTTAAGATTCCATCAATTGAAATTCAACTGCAGCCAGGTCGTGATGTAGCGGGTCTCATTGAGGCAGCGGCAAATAACTGGTATTTAAGGCAGCAAGGGTACAACGCAGCAGAGGAATTCATGAGCAGAATTGAGGCTGAAATGAATGACTAATTAGTTCGGAAATGATAGGTGCCAGACCCATTTAGTAGAGGGTCTGACACCTTGTTTTGTTACTTTCTTAATGACGATAAGAACACATTTTGTGCTGCACTCACTCCAGCACCAGGCTCGAATGGATAGGCAAAGTCCTGCAAACCTGCTTCCATTAGGGAAACGGCTTGAAGGATATCGCTAGGGAAGCAATAGCCCATATGTCCAAATCTGAAAATCTTGCCTTGGAGATGGCCAAGACCACCAGCAAAGTCAAGGTGATACTGCTTCTTTAAGTATCCTAAATAGGCAGCGAGATCCAATCCTTCTGGGGCACGGATTGCCGTAATTGTTGGTGATGCATACTCATCACTTGTTAATAATTCAATCGAGAGGGCTTTCATAGATTCTCGAACCATGTTTTTCATTAATTCATGTCGTTCAACTGTTTTCGAAAATCCACCTTCCTCTTCAATTAAATCACACACAGCTGAAAGGCCCATGATGAGCGAAATGGCTGGTGTATTAGGTGTCATTCCTTTTTCTGCCCAATCACGATAGCTTAGTAGGTTTAAATAATAGGCAGTTGTTTGATTTGCCTCTATCACTTTCCAGGCCCTCTCACCTACGGCTAGTAGGGCAAGTCCTGGAGGAAGCATCATCGCTTTCTGTGAACCTGTTACTAAAATATCAATACCCCAATCATCCATTTCGGCAGGTACGCCTCCAATACCGCTTACGCCGTCGACAATAAAGAGAGCATCTGAATGATTACGTACCACTTCTGCCAGTTTATTGACGGGGTTTAAAATTCCCGTTGATGTTTCATTGTACGTAGCAAAAACAGCCTTAATAGTAGAGAGCGGTTTCAAAAATTCGGTCAGGTCTTCCTCGGTACAAGCTTCACCCCAAGGTTTCGCCAGTTTATGTACAGTTAAGCCATATTTTTCGCAGATTGAAACGAAATAATCGCCAAAGGCCCCTACGGTAATGACAACGACCTCATCTCCAGGGGAAACTGTATTTACGACAGCTGCTTCTAATGCTGCTGTTCCACCTGAAGGCAGAAGTAAAAGATCTTGTTTAGTCCCAAAAACACCTTTGACTCGTTGTGTGGCATCTTGATATAGCTTGACGAATTCTTCAGTCCGATGGCTAATCATGTTTTGGGCCATTGCCTGTTCCACTTTTTTAGGAATCGGAGTAGGTCCAGGATGTCTTAGAATAGTAGAATACATCGTTATTCCTCCCTTTTGCAATTTTCATAAGATTGGTATATCTAGTTCTGATTATATCTTAATTTGATCTATTTTTCAGTGAAATTTGGTGTTATTTAAAGTGTTAAAAGGTATGGGCACCGCCGAGGTATAGCCATACCTCCCAGTGAGAGCTGCTCCATCTCTTTCTTTTATGAATGCTCTTTTGAAGGTTCCACGATACCACTGCGTGTTCTGGGGAGGACACCGCTGATGTCTCTCGGTGAGGCAATAATGAAAATAAAAAAGTGGTGACCTTTTAATAGGCCACCACTTAACGTTAAGCGACGTACTCTTCTTTATTAATTTGAGTTGATTCTTTTTTCGCGTAATATTTTCCTTTTGTAACAATCGCAAGAATGATCGTTAGGATAGATGCAAGAACACTTGCAAAAAACGCGGCTGTACTTTGTAAAAAGGTTCCCATAAATCCTAGCGCAGCAACCGTACCAAGGGTGCTTGAAATTAATAATGCGCCAACGCCGACTGGATTCCATTTATATAAGTACTCTTGTTTAGCCTCATAGTAACCTGGGCTAAGCTTTAGTATTTTTTTAACGAATACGGCATCTGTCACTAATATAGATGCCCAAGATAATAGGAAGACTCCTTGGAAGGTCAAGACTGTACCAAGATGATTGACAATATTACCAAGCATTAAGAGGATGGCCGATACTCCGGTTACAACGACCCAAAAACGTCTTCCTGGTTTAAAATGAAAAACGTTTTCAAAAAAGTTCGATAGTGATAGTGAACCACTATAAATATTTGTAACGTTAATCCTAACTTGGGTAATCATTGTGAATAATGCTCCCCACATACCTAGAAGCGTAACGATGTACACACCAGGATTTGGTTCACCAAGACGAACACCGAACCAAATACCTAAGCCACCCATTACACCAAAACAGAAAATCTGCGGAACAAAGCCAATTGCAAATATTCCAATTTTCCTGTCTTTTGGTTTAAGAAAACGTGCATAGTCGGACGCAAGCAGGGGAGTTAATCCCATAATTCCGTGCTGCATACCAATACAAAGTAAAAGTGCAGTTCCTCCAACTTGAACATTTTCCGGCAGATAGGTCCAGAAACTTCCATCGTATAAAGACGGTGTCATAGCTGCGACAATAATCGCGGCAATTAAAAAGACGCCAAACAGTGGTAATGACCATTTTTGTAATTTGTCCAATTGTTTGATTCCAAACCAATTTAATGGAATGACGAGGGTACCAAAGAATAGAATTAAAGCCCATTCAGGAATAACGGGTAAGAATTCGTGGACTGCGGAAACTAGAATTAAACCTTCAAGTGCACAATACATGATGAAATTTGTGGCATAAATAATAGAGGTTAATGATGCGCCTATATAGCCGAAACCGCCACTCCTTGATAATAAATTTACGTTCATACCCGACTTTGCAGATAAGTACGCAATGAATGTTCCAAGAATACCGGCAACGATAATCGCATAGATAGCGGAAATAATAGCGTTAATAGCACCAAATTGAAGTGCCATCACACTGCCCATTTGAAAATAAAAAATAGCCGTTGCAATTCCGAATGTAATATTCGTTATACTTAACCAACTCATGTTTCTCTTGTTAAGTGGTACTCTATCCAAGGAATAATCATCACTTAATGTGTCGTTGCGATTTTGCTCCGATTGGATAACAGATCCCATCATATCAACTCCCTTATTATTTGTGAATGATTTCACAAGTTTGTTTCGTACAAAATAAATAGTAATGCACGGTTCGCTTAACCAATTGTAAGCATATCAGTAATAAAATAAAGTTTGCAAACGTGAAAAACTTGTTTATTTTGCCTTTAGACGTGATTAAAGGCTTTCTAGTAGACATAATCACTCATTATCTTAGGAATGGTACCAAATACCGAATTATGGAATAAGAATGGATGGAAATGTGAGTGTTATGTTGTTTTTTAGATTGTAAAGCAGGATACAGATTATAAAATTTTCGGATTTAGCAAGTAGAGGTTTACATATTATTAAAAAGTAGTATTCATAGAATTATTTTCAGAAAAATTTAAGTAAAGTCTTCTGAAAAGTGTGTTAAAATAGATAGAGTCGAAATAAGATTATCATAGACTGGATATCTTCTGGTCGAACTCTGCGGCGCTATCCTACTAGAAAGTAGTCGCGACACCATAGAGGATGGGAGGAAAAACTATGACTGCTGGTCTAATTATCATTTTACTACTCGTATTATTTTTACCATTCGTTGTAAAACCAATTGAACGAAACTTAGAGCCCTTTTTATTTGTTATGGGTTTTCTGGCAGCACTAGTAAGTGGTGTCTTTAATCTGGAATTGTTCGTTCATGCTTTGAAGGATCCTATTTTCATTACGCTTGCCGTACTTATCGCGGGCTTACTATTCAAATGGTTGAAGACACCAATTGAAGGGGCTATCTTAAAGGTAAGTCACAAAATGGACATTCGTCTATTCCTTGCAATCATTATTGTTGTTTTAGGATTATTATCAAGCGTGATTACGGCCATAATTGCTGCGATCGTGCTTGTGTCGGTTGTAAGTACTTTAAGTTTGGATCGCAGAACTGAGATTCGAACTGTTATTTTGGCTTGTTTTTCGATTGGGTTAGGTGCGGTCCTTACACCAGTTGGGGAACCTTTATCAACAATTACCACAAGCAAACTAAAAGAGGATTTCTTTTATCTGTTTGAATTGATAGGTGCTGAAGTAATTATTGCAGTAGTTTTGATAGGTGTTGTCGCATTCTTTGCATTAAAGCCTACTAAAGGTAGACGTGGCTTGGAAGGGGACAACCAGGCAGAAAGCTACTCTGAGATTATTGTTCGTTCATTTAAAATCTATCTATTTGTAATGGGTCTAACATTACTAGGAGCTGGTTATGAACCACTAGTAAATCAATATTTACTGCATTTACAGCCAGGTGCCTTGTACTGGATTAATATGATTTCAGCCGTGCTCGATAATGCTACACTTGCTGCAGCTGAAATAAGTCCATCCATGACTACGGAAACGATTCGCTTCTTGCTGCTAGGACTAATCATTAGTGGTGGAATGCTAATCCCGGGAAATATTCCAAACATCATTTCAGCTAACAAACTTGGAATCACTAGTAAAGAATGGGCAAAATTTGGTGTGCCATTTGGATTAGTTGTGATGGTCGTATTCTTTATTTATTTGCTAATTATGGGGTAGAGAATATAAAGGAAAGCCACTTGCTTTGACGTGAAGCAAGTGGTTTTTTTGTTTTTCAGAACACGTAGGTTTGGATGGGGAGGAAGAAGAGGCTGAATAGAGTCTGAACTAGAATATCGGAGTCCAAATGAGGGATAAGGGTGTCATTTGGACAGACCGGTAGTGAAATGACGGAACGTAGTCCAAATCCCGCTGTGAATCTGACAGAAAGATAGAGAAAAAGAAAAAAAGAGTCTAAAAATGATTTCCATTTTGCAGTATAGGGATAAAAAAGACAATATGGAAAGCTTAATTCAAAGTTCTCTTAACGACGATGGAAATACCCTGCCTTAAAATCTGCAGGGTATGTGAGATGCAATGTTTACTCCTATTATCTCTGTTTAAAGAAAGTATTTCTTGTATTGCCAACCGAAATGTATTTTTTCTTTAGGGCTCTTGAAAACGTCCGCTTACATAAATCTAACTGGCACCAATCAAATATTGCTTGGGTTGTTATTTTTTGATCAGGAAATAATAAATTAAATTCCTTCACGTTTCGTAAAATAGCTTGGTCTATTTTTTCCTGTTCACCACAGTTAGTACATAATAGCTCGCGATTTTTTATGATCACCCGAAATGATTTACAGTTCTTACAGTAGGATCCCTTTTTAAGTTGACCATACGTATAAGCCGGCAACTTTTCATAAGGGTTTTTTGGTTGGTGTAACTCCAGTAATTTTTTGGCTAGTTTCTTATGATCTTCATTTAATTGGGAAGATTCATTATCTAATTCCTTTAAAAACCGGTTTATTTGGGTTGGTAAAATGATAGGCTGATTAAGAGGTGCTTGGTATAATGTAAATTCTGGATTGATAAAAATAATGGATGCATCTATAAGGAAATTAAGATTGAGGCTTTGCAGTAGCTGGCGGAATAAAGAGGAGCATCTGTTTAATTGATTTAGGGGGTTTTTATATTCACGGCCAGTTGAAACAGAATAAAGATTGTCTGAGTTAAGGTAACAGTCTCCAAATTTTTAATATCCAAAAGATGAATAACGCTCTTTGAGATAATCAGGGTATCAATTTGGAAAAATGAATTGTTTACTTCTAGTAATAAGTCATTAATAATATACCTTTCCTCCTGAAGACTTTGTGATAAAGAGACAAATCTTAACTCTCCCTCATAGCCTCTTTCTAGGTTTTCATAGTAAAATCTTTCTTTTGTTGTTAACTCAGATCTTATATTTAATGATCTCAGCGTTAACAGTTCATTTGATTCCGTTCGTGTTTTAAGTATCATACTTCCACTTCCTTTCTATGTCTTATTGTAAAAGAAATTTGAATATATAAATGTGAAAAATATGTTAATTTTTTGTGTCCAATAGGACGTAAAAAAATATCCGGACTATATAAAACAGTCTAGATTTTCACTTTCCGAATTTGGTTATCCTAACCATAAGGAGTGTGAGCGATGTGAGTTCATTTTGTCCGATAATGTGGAATGAGGATCGGATTCCAGAGGACCAGAAGGACTGTAAAGAGTGCGGATTGTATCAACAAGGTTCACGAATGGTATGGGGTGAGGGAAACCCGAAGGCACCAATTATGATTATATTGGATAATCCGGGGGCGCGTGAAGATCGTGAAGGCAATGCAATGATTTGTGGGACAAGGCAGACTTTACAGAAAGCTGCCAATGAAGCTGGTATTGATAAAGAGCATTTGTACGTTACGTATATTTTAAAAAGAAGACCGGTAAAAGCCTATGATAAGGAAAATACAAGGAAAACGTGTATCCAGCATTTGTATGCACAATTGGAAGAACAAAAACCCAAGCTCATCTTATGTCTTGGAAATGTGGCGGTTCAGTCTTTTTTCGGAAATCCAGAGCTAGAGGTTAAAGGATTAAGAGGAAACTTTTATCAGATGAACGGCTATCAAACGACAGTTGCGTACCATCCACTTGCGGCTAGAAGAAGGCCAAATTTGTATCCTCTTCTTCTTGAAGATATGCAACTGGTAGCGTCGGAGCTTAGGAAGAAGATCTAGAAAAATGGATAAATCTGCTAAATAATCATTAGATCATTAAAACACCTCTTATAGTGGGAAGCCCTTTTAGAGGTGTTTTTAGTATGAGAAAAATTGTAGTGTTTCAATAGTAAAAATATTCAAGTAATTGGTAGGTAGAGTATTGCAATGGAGTTGGTTTCTGTTAAACTTATATAAAGAACGAAATAAGGAGGCTTATTTCTTTATTGAGCACAAATTAAAAAAGTGTTGTGATTGTAATTTGTTAAAAGCAAAATGAAGGCAAAACCTAATAGGGAAGGAGTGGATTTAAGTTTGCAGAAATTAATGAGAAGAACCCGTTCATTGTTGATTATGCTCATGGTCATGCTAGCATTTTCACCATTATCTGTACTTGCCGAAGGGGAAAATCCTACAATTAATTATGTTGCATTAGGGGATTCATTGGCAGAAGGAATGTTATCGGATAGTTCATTCGGAAGTGGATATGTAGGAATGATAAAGAGCGATCTTGAGACTAACGGATACCAGATAAACGTACATAATGCAGGTTATCGTGGTTTTAAGACAGAGAATGTACTTGCAGGGTTACCTATTTTAGAAATAGCAAATGCCGATATTATTACGATTAGTGCAGGTGCTAATGATATATTAGCTGTGGTTCAACCGGTACTTGGTTTACAGCAGGCGGCACAGGTAGCAACACAAGAATCGTTAATCGCAAAAAGTAGTGCGTCTGATGCGATTAACGCGGTAAGACTATCAGTAGATGAAGCTAAAACAGCTATTGTGAAGGTTGACGATGCTGTAACTTTAGCATCTGAGGAAATAAGCTTGCTTGGGCAATATCTAACACCTGAGCAATTGGCTAAAATAACTCCCGCGCTCGGTCTTATTCAAGAAGCAAAGGTTAGTATAACTAAAGCAGAAGAAAATGTAGATGGTGCAACGTTGGCTCTTGACACAAATGCCCAAGATGTCCTAGGGAACCTAGAGGCAGTTACAAGCCATCTAGGCATTGCAGCACAAAAATTAAACTCAGTAGTGGATGTAATTGGAATGATCGAGTCGTTAAATATTTCATTGGCTATTCCCAATATCCTAAACGTTAAAGCCAAGGCAAATGAAGCAATTACAGGAATGGACTCTGCGAATTCAAAAATTGAATCTACTAAACTAGCAGTAAATACGTATTTTGAAGCAAAGGCAAAAGCTGAAGCGGCACAACTTGCCGCAACAACAGCCATAGCAGAAGCAGTTGGAGTAAAAGTCCCGGAGGTTCTAAAGAATGTTGGCACGAATACAGCGCAAATACTGACTTCAATTAGAAAGGTAAACCCTACTGCAAAGATTTACGTCATGGGTTACTATAATGCCTTACCGTATTTACCTACTGAAGTACAAGAAAGCATGACAAAACCGATACTTGATAAATTAAATAAGGCAATCGAGTTAGCTACCACTCAATTAGGTGCGACATTCGTACCTGTTGCCGATTTGTTTGAAGGAAACCATCTAACGTATCTACCAAATCCGGGAAATATTCATCCTAGTGAAGCGGGGTATAGAGCTCTTGCTAGTGCATTCATGGCTCAAATAAATGTTGCATATCCTGTTGTTACCGAACCTTCTCCAATTGAACAAGAAATTGATTTAGGGGAAGAGACTCTTGTAAACTCAGATGAATTTATTAAAATTAAAGGAACGAATGTGACCTTATTATTACCAGATAACCTACCAGAAGGAACAACACTTTCTGTTACAACAACAAGTGAGGAGGTGCTTTCTAAAGCAAAAACAGGAGAATTAGAGCTTTTTGGGGCTGCTTTGAATTTCAAATTTAAATACCCAGAGGAATTTGAAGACTTTGTCGGCACGTTTAGGCTAACAATGGGTTATGACACCGACTCACCAGATAATGTTGCCATTTATCATTTTAATAAAGAGAGTGGCAAATGGGAAATTCAGCAAGGTGAAAAGAATAAGGAGTTAAAGACAATCAGCTTGGATGTAACACATTTTTCAAACTATGGTGTATTTGCCCAAGTTGATAAACCAGCACCTCCTGTTACTAAAGATCCTGTAGACGATCCAAAGGATGACGGTGGGACACCGCCTCCTGTTGCCAAAGATCCTTCAAAAGGACCAAAAGATAGTGGTAAAAAGGATACAAAAAAGGATACAAAGAAAAGTACATCAAAAGGTAAATTGCCAAAAACAGCAACAAATTATTACAATTTGCTTTTAGTTGGAACCTCTCTGTTATTATCGGGAGCTATGATTTTCGTCGTTTCAAAAAGAAGACGTTTAATACTAGAAAAATAATATAGTAATAGAATAAGGGAAGGATAGGGGGCTGCCCTTCCTTCTCTTATTTGTTATGTAAAGGATTTCTTCATTCAATTCCCCGTATATTTAAATGAGTAGATATGTGTTTTTGTTAACTCAATGGCCTCTTCAATAAACTCTTCCTGAGATTCCTTGAAACCATTTGTAATCCAATTTTGGATAAGCCCGTAAAAGCCAAATGCTGTGTAGCGTTTAAAATAGTCCATGTTGACTGGGATATTGTTTATCGTTTCAAAGATGAATTTCTCTTGATATATTTTCAAAATGGTTTGAGGGAAACTCGTGTGTAATCCCGGTAATGTGTCGTCATATTTTATGAGTTCAAAAAAATTACGATGCTCATCAATAAAAGAAACAATATTAAAAGACGGTTTGCTGATCTTTGCTGTTAGTACTTTTTGCCCGGGGGTATATGGCTTTCCTACAGAGTTCCATAATCCTGTCATCATGGAATCTAGTAAGTCCTCAGCTAAATCAATTTTATCCTGGTAGTGAACATAGAAAGTGCTGCGGTTATAGGAAGCCTTGTTCACAATATCCTTTACAGAAACGGAATGATAGCCTTTTTCTTTGATGAGATCAATGAGAGCGAGCTTTAGATGTTCTTTTGTTCGAATTCGACGTTTCGATAGGATATCGTTTTCACCATGCATGTAAAAAACCTCCCCAAAATAGACAGTTTTGTCAGAACTGTCTACCAGTTAGACATTTTGATTTTCTTTGATGATTGTTTATTATACCCAGAATAGTAGAATGAAATTGTGAACAAATGGTGACAATATCATTTGTGAAAACTAGTATCCTACACTAGGGTAATACTATATTCTATATTAAGGGGAGGACTTCATAATGGGTAAATTACAAGATAAAGTGGCAATCATCACTGGTGGAGCTTCTGGAATTGGAGCAGCAACAGCCCGTTTATTTGTTGAAGAAGGAGCTAAAGTTGTTCTAGTGGATTTAAACGAGGAAAAAGGAAAAGCTTTTGAGGCAGAATTGAAAGCGCTAAACGCAGAGGCTTTGTTTGTAAAAGCTAACATTACAAGTGAAGAAGAAGTTGCAAATATCTATAAACAAACAATTGAAGCATTCGGTAAAGTGGATGTTGTTTTCAATAATGCAGGAATCGGACGTGTTCAACCATCACATGAATTAGAATACTCTGAGTGGAGAAATACGGTTAACGTTGACTTAGACGGCGTTTTCTTAGTTGCACGTGAAGCAATCCGTGAATTCTTAAAAGCAGATGGCGGAGTAATTGTAAACACTGCTTCTATGTACGGTTGGGTTGGATCACCAGGTTCAGCAGCCTATAATGCAGCAAAAGGTGGCGTAGTGAACTTAACTCGTTCACTTGCACTTGAATATGCAGAACAAAACATTCGTGTGAATGCTTTATGCCCAGGATTCATTGATACTCCAATCATTCCTGAAGAAAGCAAAGAAGTATTGCGCAGTATGACTCCATTGAAGCGTCTTGGACAAGCAGAAGAAATGGCGAAAGCTGTTTTATTCCTTGCTAGTGACGATTCTTCATTCATGACAGGAAACAGCTTAATTGTTGACGGTGGATATACAGCACAATAAATTGTGAAAACAACACTATATACGTGAAAGGGCATCCAGTAAAATGGAAGCCCCTTTTTCCATTTATACAGTCTATTTTATCCGGTCCTTCGCTATTAAGATGAAGGTTGAGTTGATGTGATAGTAGAATTACCTCTTGCGTCAAATGCATCCTTGATTGCCTTCCGCAATTGACGTTCAACTTCCCACTGCTCGCCATTTACTGTTTTAGCAATTACTCGTAACACAACATCAGAAGTTCCAATCTCTTGAACACCAATGACATTTGGTCCTTCGACAATAGATGGATTATCAACAGCAACTTGGTCACAAGCTTCTTGCATCAGAATAATGGCTTGATCAATGTTCTCATCGTAAGAAATTTTTATATCAACAAGAGCACGCATATTTCCTCGAGAATGATTGCTGACACTTTTGATATCACGATTCGGAATATAATGTAAGGTTCCATCAAAACCACGGATTTGCGTAGTACGTAATCCTACAGATTCAACAATACCATTGATAGCTCCGAGGGTTACATAATCGTTCACATCAATTTGCTTTTCCAACAATAAGAAAAAGCCAGTTACAACATCACTAACTAGTCCTTGCGCTCCAAATCCAATTGCTAGTCCGACGACTCCAGCGCCAGCAATAAGACTTGCGACAGGGATATTAAAAATCCCAAAGATTGAAACCACTAACATGAAGATCAGCGCATACGAGAGGATGTTTTCCATTAACTTTTGGAGGGTATGGGCCCGTCCCAATGAAATATTTTGTTTATCCTGTAATCTTGTAAAAGTACGGTCAATGACCTTGTTCCCAATCTTTTTTACAATGACAAACGCTATAAGTATTCCAATTATTTTTAGGGCGATGATTCCTACTTTGATTAGCAGGGGCTCCCAATTAATAATGAGTAAATCAAACAAGCTATTATCATCCTTCCTCGTACTTATCTTTTTTCATAGTAAGAGGATACCACATTCCACTAATATGAAACATATTTTCTATATAAAAAAACCCCCTGTGCAACCACAGGGGAACGATTATTACTTTGTATAGTTATCAAAATAACCTTGGATATACACGAATGGTGTACCTTTATCTCCACTTCCGGACGTTAAGTCAGAAAGTGAACCGATTAGGTCAGTTAATCTTCTAGGTGTTGTACCTTGAGCTTCCATTTGACCAACCAAGTCACCCTCTTTGTTTGCGATAAACTCAGAGATTGCATTTTTAAGTTCTTCACCTTTTAAGTCTGCAAAATTGTTATCAGCAAGATATTTTAATTTTACTTCATTAGGTGTACCTTCAAGTCCGGCAGTATAAGCAGGGGAAACAACTGGGTCAGCAAGCTCCCAAATCTTTCCGACAGGGTCTTTAAATGCGCCGTCTCCGTATACCATTACCTCAACATTTTTACCGGTCTTTTCTTTAAGAAGTTCTTGGATTTGATCAACGATTGGTTGACAATTACGAGGGAAGAGCTTCACACTTTCCTCTGTCGCTTTGTTTGAACCAAGTAAACCATATTGTTCATTGTAGCCACTGCCATTTACTGATTCAGAAAGAATATTATCAAGGCTGTATACTTTTTCGCCGCCGTTTTCTTTTAAAATTTTCTTCGTGCGATTTCTTGTGTGAATATCACAAGTTAGAACGTTCTTAGTATAGTCTAAAATAGTTTTTGGATTGTTTGAGAAGATAACTTCACATTCAACCCCATATTCTTCGATTAATGATTTATAGTAATCGATATAATCTACACCAGTAAAAGGATGTTTATTGTGTCCAAAAAGGTCACGGAATTGTTGTTCAGTTAATACATCTGTCCATGGGTTTACTCCTTTTTCATCAAGAAGGTCAAGGTCCACTAAGTGGTTACCAACCTCATCTGAAGGATAGCTTAACATAAGGACAATTTTTTTCGCACCTTTCGCAATTCCACGAAGACAGATTGCAAAACGGTTACGACTTAGGATTGGGAAAATAACACCGATTGTGTCGTTACCAAATTTGGCCTCTACATCTTTTGCAATATCATTAATGGTCGCATAGTTTCCTTGAGCACGAGCGACAATGGATTCCGTTATTGTCACGATGTCTTTATCTTGTATAGCAAAGCCTTCAACTTCAGAAGCTGTTAATACAGTATCAACAACGATTTGCTCAATGCTGTCACCTTTATTGATAATTGGACCACGTAAACCCCTTACAACTGTTCCTACTACTCTTTCCAAAACAATCACTCCTACATGCTGATAAGATTAATGTAAATAGTATCCACTAGTACTATACATCTAATATGTGATATAAGTAAAATTAATATATCTAATAACAGGTATAAGGGTGAGTTATATGATAGGAAAATTAGATTTATATAATGTTTTTACTGTAGTTGCAAAGAATGGGAGTTTTTCAAAGGCAGCAAAGGACCTTTTTATGACACAGCCTGCAGTTAGTCAGTCGATGATGCAGCTGGAGCGGGAACTGGATATCCGGCTGTTTAATCGGACGCCAAAAGGGGTTACTTTGACAAATGAGGGAAAGTTGTTATTTGAATATGTTCATTCTGCGATGAATCTCCTCAATGTTGGGGAAGAAATGATTTTAGAATTTAAAAATTTAACAAAAGGCGAATTGAGAATTGGTGTGGGGGACACCATTTCGAAGTACTTTTTGCTGTCGTACTTAGAAATTTTTCACACAGAATACCCTAATATTAAGTTCAAAATTGAAAACGGGACAACCCATGAGCTTATTTCATTATTAAAGTTAGGAGAGGTTGATCTTGCGATTTGTAATTTCCCAGTGGATGATCCGACCTTAGCACAAATACCATGCATGGATATTCATGATGTCTTTGTTTGTGGAGATACTTACAAAAGACTCTTGCCGAAGGTGGTAAGCTTGACAGAATTAATTCAGCATCCATTAATTTTTCTTGAACCAAAGTCGGTTTCCCGAAAATATGTAGATGAGTTTTTGTTATCGAAAGGATTAAGGATTTCGCCAGAATTTGAGTTGGGCTCCCATGACTTACTCTTAGAGTTTGCAAAAATCAATCTAGGAATTGCCTGTGTCACAAAAGAGTTTTCACTGGAATATTTAGAGAAGGGCATCTTGCATGAAGTGCAACTAAAAGAAAGGATTCCTAATCGAAGCATTGGCATCTGTTATGTCAAAAACGTACCATTGTCACCTGCGTCCACGAAGTTCTTGGAGATTATTAGGAATCATGGGGACGGTTCTTCTGCCATTTGAACCGTCCGGGTACTCATTCGACATAGTAAATTTTCGAATTAGTAGCGTCATAGCAATAAAGTCTTCCACCATAAGCACAGCCCCCGTCAATGCCAATGATGTTATTTTTACCGAAAAACATTTCACTGCTTTGATGTAAATATTTTGTAGGGGTATGGCCAAATATCACAGTCTTTTCACCGGAATATCCATTATGAAATTCTTCTCGAATCCAGACGAGTAAATGGGGATCTGTTGTTTCTAAGGGTGTTTCCGGATGAACTCCTGCATGAACAAAAATATGTGAATCTGTTTCAAAGTAATAAGGAAGCTGTTTTAACATCTCCAAGTGCGGGCGGATTTCTTCGTTCATTTCCAGAAGATTTGGCATTTCCTCAGTCGTGTACCAATAGTTTGCATCATCTTTTTCAATGTAATAACCGTAGTTTTGCAGGGTTTTAATCCCGCCATTGTAAAACCATCTTTTGACGCTCATCGAATCAGCCCGAAAGGCTTCCATCATCATTTTTTCATGGTTACCAATTAACGCAATCGCTCCATTCTTGCATAATTGAATTACTTTTTCTAAAACGGCCCTTGATTGGAATCCGCGATCCACATAATCTCCTAGGAGTAAAAGCTGATCTTGCTCATGATTATATTGTACAAGCTCTAAAAGCCTCTCAAATTTATCTAAATCCCCATGAATATCACTTATCGCAAGCATTCGCTTCACACATGACACAACCTTTACCAACAACGATTTTTTATGTGCCTCTATTCTATCACATCCGCCTTCCTCACGAGGACGGCTAGTTGTATAATCCTTTTTAAAGAAAAAAATACTAAGGGTATTAATAGGAAAGAATGTGCTGTATATGAAATTAAAAAGTCCTTTAACTGTAGCGTTTGTTCTTTTTCTTTTTTCATTTATCGTGTTTGGCTTACTTGCGTATGTTGTTCATGGCCATGATATTCTTCGATTTGATAGCCGTGTAATCACGTTTGTCCAGGGGCTGGAGTCTGTGTGGCTAACTTTTCTAATGAAATTCTTATCGTTTATTGGGTCAGTTCCTGTGATAATCGTTTTATCAATTGTTATTCTGTTTTTCCTTTATAATGTATTAAAGCACCGTTATGAGTTAGTCTTGTTTATTGGAGTGATGGTCAGCTCACCCATTTTAAATTACTTGCTAAAAGGATTTTTTGTACGGGAAAGACCTGATTTCCACAGATTAGTCGAAATCTCGGGCTATAGCTTTCCAAGTGGACATGCGATGAATGCTTTTACGTTTTATGGGATTTTCACGTTCCTGTTGTGGCGTCATATTCGAGTAGGGTGGAGGAGGGCAGCTCTGGTTTTATTTAGTGCAATTATGATTGTTGGCATTGGAATGAGCCGTATCTATTTGGGAGTCCATTACCCAACCGATATAATTGGCGGCTATTTTGCGAGTGCGACATGGATAGGTTTTTCAATATGGAGTTTTCAATGGTTCAAAGATCGACGAGCACTTAAACATGCCAGTTTGAAAACAGGTTGAATTCTAGGAATGGACCAATACAACCATCCCTCGGTTGATTCTGTCGAATCTTAGGGAATTGTTTTTATTGAAAATGAAAGCGCTATCAACTATAATAAAATCAGGTGGATGACATGTGTGGTCATCATGGTATTTGGCGAAGGTGGGGCCGATACTGTAGTAGAGTAACACATTAATGAGAAACCATTTTAAAGTATTCTTTAAAAGAGACCTTTTAATTCGTAGTGAATTAAAAAGGTCTCTTTTCTTTTGGTTTATACATTTCAATAAAAGTCAGCCTCGCTGAGTTCCAGGTCATATTCCAATCGTTTTGGAGCGATGAATACCTCATAAAATTTATAGAAGATAAAATTGGTAAGTGAAGTTGAGAAGATTAATGTAAATAACTTAGCTGAACTAATTTTTATTTTAAAGTAATTTAGCTTTTCTAATAATGTAATGACTGGGTATGCAAATATTAAATCTGATACAAGATTGATAATTGTGTATGGGACAAATTTCCCGCGAGTTAGATTAAACACCCAAAAATTCGCGAATAAATAGGGACCTAAAATAAAGATTAGGGCATCACATACCATTTCCCGAACGCTGCCTTTTACCGTCCATAGTTTGTGTACCGTAAAATAGAAGATCTCAAACAATAGAACGCTCGTAGAAAATAAGGCAACAGGTAAATATGTAATGTACGATTTTTTAGGAAGGAACACTGCAGCAACCACCGAACATAAAACGATAAGGACTCTCAGTGAATTTTTCATCATGTAAAACAATCCTTTCGAACCAATTTTTTCTTAATTTGTTCTAAGTGAGTGATTCTTATGCCAAAAACTAAAGTACATCCATGAAAGCACCGGGACAAATGGAACCTTCACTAAAGACCTTCTAGTACAATGGAACTAAATTCCAATGCTTACATTTATTATAAATAATATTTTGATATAATTCTATTTTCTGAAAAGTGTTGCTTTTGGGTATTTTGTGTGATATATTAATGACTATCAAATTGAGATTTGTAAGCAAGTGAGTTTACTAGAATAATTTTTGTGCTCTAGATTTGCTATCAGGAGAACGATTATTTAAAAAATATCTAGGGTGTTTTAGGAGGAATAGATATGTCATCAAGAGATTCATTTAGCTACTTAGTAGCAGTAGGGTTTATGTTATTTGCATTATTCTTTGGTGCAGGGAATTTAATTTTTCCGGTACAATTAGGTCAGTTAGCTGGAGAAAATGTTTTTTCAGCGAATCTTGGCTTTCTTATAACTGGCGTAGGTTTACCCGTTCTGGGTATTTTGGCTTTAGCATTCTCTGGAAAGAGCGATTTGGAGTCACTAGCTGGTCGAGTTAATCCGCTTTATGCAGTGTTTTTTACTGTTGCACTTTATTTAACAATTGGTCCGTTATTTGCAATACCAAGAACAAATACGGTTTCTTATGAAATTGGAATTGCACCATTTGTTTCGAACCCAGCAAGTTCTATTCCATTAGTTATTTATACAATTATCTTTTTCGGATTAACTTTATACTTTTCACTGAAATCCAGTAAGATAGTAGATATCGTTGGAAAGATGTTAACACCGATATTATTAATCGTGATTGCGATTTTAATTATTGCGGCGTTTGTAAACCCAATTGGGGCGATTCAAGAACCAACAGAAACTTATATGACAAATAGCTTCTTCAAGGGATTCCAAGATGGCTATAATACAATGGATGCACTTGCAGCCTTTGTATTTGGAATTATTGTCATAAATATCATGAAGGAACGCGGCGCAAGAACGAAAAAAGAAATTATGATTTCAACAGGTAAAGTGGCATTAATTGCAGGTGTATTACTAGGTGCTATCTATTCTTCACTTGCATTTTTAGGAGCAACAAGTGTAGAGGGACTTGGAATTTTAGACAATGGCGGTGCTGTTTTAGCGGCTGCTTCTCAACATTTCTTCGGATGGTATGGGAAAGTCATTCTTGCAGTAATTGTAATCGCAGCATGTTTAACTACAAGTATTGGACTTATTACATCATGTGCTACTTATTTCACAAAATTAATTCCTGCTCTTTCTTATAAGAAGTGGGCTGTTATCTTTACATTGTTCAGTGCTGTTATTTCGAACTTTGGGTTAAACACGATTATTAGCTTTTCGATTCCAGTGTTAGTTTTACTTTATCCATTAGCAATGTGTTTAATGGTCTTAACTTTCTTGCATCCTCTCTTTAAAGGGCGTAAGGAAGTATACCAAGTAAGTATTTTAGTTACATTTATCTTAAGTGTGAATGATGGATTGAATGCGGCAGGTGTGAAAATTGCTGCTATTAATGACCTATTTACAGCGGTTCTTCCTCTTTATACTGTAGGGTTAGGGTGGATTGTCCCTGCGATTGTTGGTGGGGTAATCGGATTTTTAATTAGCGTTATCAAAAATGGCTCTCTAAGCGCAGAACCAATTGAAGAATAAGGTACGAACAAAACACGATGCGTAGTTATCAACCGCTCATCGTGTTTTTTGTATCTTATTGAAAATGCGGACATCCAAAACCCTCTATATAAAATCTTTTGACAATCTTTTAAGAAGTCAATATAGTTTAAGTAGATTGTAAAAGCAAAATATCTTTATGTATAAGGATTGTTACTGGTAAGGCAGGCAAAACCTAATTACATTTATTAAAATACACGAGATGTATTTAATTTATGTAACTGGTATTGTCTGTCTTTTTTTGTTTTTACTAGAATTAAATAATTTAAGAAAATTATTATATGGAGGATAAATAGGATGAAAAATAATAAAAAGTTTCCAAAAGGTTTTTTATGGGGTGGTGCAACAGCTGCTAATCAGCTAGAAGGTGGCTTTAATGAAGGTAATAAAGGTTTGAACTTAGCTGATGTTTTACCAGGAGGAAAAATCAGAAGTTCTTTAAGAATAGATCCTAATTTTGACTTTACCATTAACAATGATAAATATCATTATCCAAACCATGAAGCGATTGACCACTACCATCATTATAAAGAAGATATAGCTTTATTTGCAGAAATGGGATTCAAAGCATATCGTATGTCCATTGCTTGGTCTAGAATATTCCCGAATGGTGATGAATTAGAACCTAATGAAGACGGTTTAGTTTTCTATGAAAAAGTATTTGATGAATTACACAAGTATGGAATTGAACCAGTGGTAACTCTTTCCCATTATGAAATGCCACTCCATTTAATTAAAGAATATGGTGGTTGGAGAAGCCGTGAAGTCGTCACTTTCTTTGAAAGATATGCTAGTGCTGTTTTTAATCGCTATAAAAATAAAGTTAAATATTGGTTAACATTTAATGAAATTAATAGTGGATTAAGAATCCCTCTTTATGGACTTGGATTTATTAGAAAAACAGAAGAAGATAAATATCAACCAACATTTCAAGCATTTCATCATCAATTCCTTGCCAGTGCAATAGCTGTTAAACTTGGGCATGAAATCATTCCAGATTCTCAAATTGGTTGTATGATTCTTTATGCACCAGTATATGCTTACGACTGTAATCCTGAAAATGTGATGTTTGCTTTAGAAGAAAAACGTTTCTTTAATTATTTCTGTGGAGATGTTCAAGTAAAAGGTAAATATCCTAGATTTATTACTAAATATTTCAAAGAACATCATATTGAACTTGATATACAAGACGGAGACTTAGAATTGCTTAAAGAAGGAAAAGTAGATTTTATTTCACTAAGCTACTATATGTCACGTACTGATAAAAAGGATAATCATGATAAAGGTGAAGGAAATATGATTGGCGGGCTAAGAAATCCATTTCTTAAAGCCAGTGATTGGGGATGGGAAATTGACCCTACTGGTCTTCGTATTTCTCTAAATGAATTATATGACCGTTATGAAGTACCATTATTTATTGTAGAAAATGGACTAGGTGCTTATGACAAAATAGAAGAAGATGGATCGATTAACGATGAATACCGCATTGAATATCTAAGAGAACATATTAAAGCAATGGCTGATGCTATTGAAGATGGTGTAGAAATGATTGGATATACTTCCTGGGGGTGTATTGATCTTGTTAGCGCTGGAACTGGGGAAATGGCAAAAAGATATGGTTTTATTTATGTAGATAAACATGATGACGGAACCGGAACATTAGAGCGTAAGAAGAAAAAATCCTTTTACTGGTATCAAAATGTTATTAGAACAAATGGTGAAGAATTATAGGAAATTCCATAAAAAATTTCCCCCATTTTTCATTATAAAGTTGGGAAAATCAATTGATGGTAGGTTGGATTTGATTTTATGTCAAAACCAACTTTATTAAATTATTTAACTTTCTTTATGTAAGATTCATATAAAGATGGTAAAAGTCATGAATTTAATTGCATTAGATTTTGATGGGCCCACGCTAAACTCAAAAAAGGAAAAGGAAATTTAAGGGATATGGCTTCTCCTTTGTAAAAATTATATATCTTGTTATAATAGATACTAGGATTGTTACTGGTAAAGCAGGCAAAACCTAAGTAAGGTGTTTCTTTTGGAGAGACAGTTTATTTAGGTTTTTTACTTTTTATAAGAAAGAGGGATTTGGGATGAAACTGATTGCTTCTGATTTAGATGGGACTCTTTTAAACGAAAATAGCAAGGTAAGTAAGGCTAATGTACGCGCCATTCAAAAAGCGATGGAAAAAGGAGTAAAATTTGTTGTTGCAACTGGAAGATCCTATGATGCTGCAAATATGCCACTTCAGGAAGTTGGGATCACTTGTCCGATTATTACCTTAAACGGTGCGAGTTCATTTGATATAGACGGAAATGTTTTACGTGATATTCCAATGGATGCGTCAGTTTGTAAGAAGGTGTACATAGCATGTCATAACGGTGAAATGTATACTGAGTTTTTTACGAACAAGGGCTTATTTTCATTTGGAAGAGAAAGATTTATTGAGCGGATGACCAGATGGTGGAAAACAGTTAATCCTTATTTTACCGATGAGGAAATTAATCAAAAGATTGAGTTTCGTTTCCAAAATGAGAGTGTTCAGTTTGTTGAGGATTACGAGCAATTAGAGGCCATTGACGATCTGAAAATTTATAAACTGTTAAGCTTTGCGGAAGATGAGGAAGGGCATAAACAAGTATTTAATGAACTAAAAGATGAGGCCGGAGTGGTGATAACCTCCTCAGGATATTTAAATCTTGAATTTAACCATCCAGAGGCTAAAAAGGGCTTAGCGCTTAAGGAATTGGCAAAAAGTATGGGGATTGACATGAAGGATGTCATGTCATTAGGAGATAATTTAAACGATAAAAGTATGCTTGAAATGGCAGGACGTGGCGTTGCAATGAGGAATGCCGATGAAGAAATTTTAAATCTATGCAAATTTAAGACGAAAACAAACGAGGAAGATGGGGTTGCTTTTGCAATCGAAGAGATGTTGAGGGAGTATCACCTATAAAGCATTACCGTTGACAGGCTCAAATATTTTTGATATAAAAAGGGTAATCGTTTGCAAAGTTAAAAGGATTGTTACTGTTCGGCAGGCAAAACCTATGTTTGTGGTAGAATATCAACAATGGTATTCTTATGTACAAATATAGGTTTTTTTATTTGTTTGGCTAAGGGCGAGGTGGAAGCATGAAAATTGAAAAGGTTTTAAATAACAACGTTGTGATGTGTAGAAATGAATCAGACCAAGAAATTGTCGCAATGGGTAAGGGTTTAGCCTTTCAACGAAAATCTGGAGACATCATTGATGTTTCAAAAGTTGAGAAAACCTTTATACTACAAAAGCATGGAATTGTCGAAAAGCTTGCCAAATTGCTTGAAGACACATCAGAGCTTTATTTAAGTATATCCTCCAAAGTATTAGAATACGCAAAAACCCAGTTGCCAAATAAATTGGATGATTTTTTATATGTGGCCTTAACAGATCACCTAAGCTTTGCAATCAGTCGCCATAAGCAAGGAATACAGTTCAAAAATGCTTTATTATGGGAAATCCGAAAATATTACAAAAAAGAGTTTCAGGTCGCTTTAAAAGCACTGGATATCATAGAACAAGAAACAGGTATCAGGCTTGATGAGAATGAAGCAGCATCGATTGCGTTGCATTTGGTGAACGGTCAGGTCTCAGGGGATAATATGGCGGCAACGATTCAAATAACACAAATGGTGAATGATATTTTAAACATTGTTAAATACCATTTTAAAATGGAACTCGATGAAACCTCATTGAATTATGAACGGTTTTTAACACATCTGCGCTTTTTTGGAATGAGGTACATGCGTAATGAAAAATCGACGGATTTTATTGACGACTTTTTCCATGAGCAGATTAAGCTTAAGTACTCGGATGCTTACGCATGTACGCAAAAAGTGGCTACCTATTTGAATAAAGAGTTTGGCTGGGAGATTTCCAAGGAGGAAGAGATATATTTAACGGTGCATATTCATCGAGTCACAAATCGCCATTTGCTCAATCAAAAGATAGAGTAGAACTTTGTCGAAAAAAGAATTATTTTGTCTAAGAAAGCGTTGACAAGATAGAAATCAACATGCTATATTGAAATTGTAAAATTCATATCCTTCGAAGGAATGTTACCTTAATTGGGCATAACCTGAATCGATTTAAAAACACGTTAAGCGTGTATTTAAATTGGTTCAGGTTTTTTATTTGTAAAAATTCAAAAGAAAGCAGGGTCAACTATGAAATATGATCAATTGGCCAAAGACATTATTGAAAATGTCGGTGGAAAAGAAAATGTTAACAATGTTGTTCATTGTATCACTCGTTTACGTTTTAAGCTAAAAGATGAGGACAAAGCAAACACAGATGTATTAAAAAATATGGATGGCGTCGTCACTGTTATGAAAAGTGGTGGTCAATATCAGGTGGTAATTGGGAACCATGTACCTGATGTTTATAAGGATGTTGTTCGGGTTGGTGGATTTGATTCAGCACAACCAGTTGATGCAGATGAGGGTGATGGAGAAAAGCAAAACCTGTTCAATCGTTTTATCGATATTATTTCAAGTATATTCCAACCTGTTCTAAGCTTACTTGCCGCTACAGGTATTATCAAAGGTTTTAATTCTTTATTCCTTGCGTTAGGTTGGCTTGAAAACACCGATGGCACATATCTATTGTTAAATGCAATCGGAGATGGATTCTTCGTATTCTTACCAATATTCTTAGGATATACTGCGATGAAAAAATTTGGTGGGACACCTTTCCTAGGAATGGCAATAGCGACAGCGTTAGTTCATCCTAGTCTACCAGGAATTAAAGCCGGCGAAGCAATCATGACACTATTTAGTGGAACGATGTTTGAGTCGCCAGTACAAATTACCTTCTTAGGTATACCTGTCATTTTAATGAGCTACACATCTTCCGTTATTCCGATTATTTTAGCAACCTATTTTGCTGCGAAACTTGAGAAAGCATTCGCGAAAATTGTTCCTACAGTTTTGAAATCATTCGGAGTTCCGTTCCTTACATTAATTGTCATCGTACCATTAACATTTTTGATTATTGGTCCAGTTGCAACTTGGGCTGCAAATTCTATTGGTCAAGGTGCAACATTTATTTATGAAGCGGCTCCGATTGTTGCAGGTTTAGTGTTAGGTGGATTCTGGCAAGTGCTTGTTATCTTTGGAGTTCATTGGGGATTAATTCCAATCTATTATAATAACTTAGCTGTACATGGTTTCGATACATTTATTACAATGACAATTCCAGCTTCTTTTGCACAAATTGGTGCTGTATTAGGGGTACTGGTATTAACAAAAAATCAAAAATTGAAATCATTAAGTATTCCAGCGTTTATCTCAGGGATTTTTGGAGTCACAGAACCAGCCATTTATGGGGTTACATTACCACTTAAAAGACCATTCATCATGAGTTGTATCGCAGCTGGTGTTGGTGGAGCGGTCATTGCAGTAACAGGTTCAGCTCTTTATTCAGCTGGTCCACTTGGAATCTTTAAAATACCAACTTTCATTCATCCTGAACATGGGATTGATGCAGGTTTCTGGGGAATGATTCTTTCGTTAGTAGTAGCATTTGTTTTAGGTTTTGTCCTAACATTGTTTTTCGGTGGAGTAAATAAAAAAGGATCAACAGCAAATGAAACAACTGGCAAAAATGTTGGAACTGCTAAAGCAGAAGCAGCTGTAACATCTGAAACAAAGCCAGTAGCAGCTACTCAAAATACTCAAAATGAAACTGTATACAGTCCATTTAATGGTGCAGTTTTACCATTATCTGAAATACAGGATGCTGCTTTTGCATCTGGAGCACTTGGACAAGGTGTGGCAATCGAGCCTGCAGAAGGGAAATTATATGCGCCAATTTCAGGTACAGTAACTGCTCTATTCCCTACGAACCATGCGATCGGTATCACAAGTGAAGAAGGAGCAGAAATCCTGATTCACATTGGAATGGATACAGTTCAGCTTGAAGGCAAACACTTCTCATCAAAAGTTTCGCAGGGTAGCCGAGTTGAAAAAGGCCAGCTTTTAATTGAGTTCGAACCAGAGAAAATTAAAGAAGCAGGCTATATTGTGACAACACCTGTTGTCGTTACCAATTTTCGGCAGTTTGAAATGAAGATCTATTCAGGCCAACAAATGAAGGTTGGGGACGTTTTAATTGAATTGGAGAAAAAGGCATAAACAATGATTTCTAGAAAAGAAGGAAAGAATATATGACTTTCCTTCTTTTCTTACATTAACAATGGGAGGGATAAATGTGGAATTTAAAACATTAAAAGCATTCAATAAGGACTTCTTCTGGGGTGCTTCTACATCTGCTTATCAGGTTGAAGGTGCATGGAATGAGGATGGAAAGGGTCTATCTGTTATTGATGTTAAGAAAATCCCTGAAGGGACAACGGACTATAAAATCGCAAGTGACCATTACCACCGTTATAAAGAAGATGTTAAATTATTTGCGGAGATGGGGTTTAAAGCCTATCGTTTTTCGGTTGCATGGACACGGATTATTCCAAATGGTACAGGGGAAATCAATCAAAAGGGGATTCAATTTTATAGTGATTTAATTGATGAATTGCTTGCCAATGGAATTGAACCGATTGTAACTATGTATCATTTTGATTTACCCAATGCCTTACAAGAAAAAGGCGGATGGTCAAGACGTGAAGTAGTGGATGCATTTGAGAGATATGCGGAAGTTTTATTCAAAGAATATGGTGACCGGGTGAAGTACTGGCTAACCATTAACGAACAAAATATGATGATCTTACATGGTTCTGCATTAGGCACACTTGACCCAAATTTAGAAGACCCTCAGAAGGAACTATATCAACAAAACCATCATATGCTCCTTGCCCAAGCAAAGGCGATGGTTCTCTGTCATAAGATGCTTCCAAATGCAAAAGTTGGACCTGCCCCTAATATTTCGTATATTTATCCAGCAACATCAAAGCCAGGAGATATCCTAGCTGCGCAGAATTTTAATGCCATTCGAAACTGGCTGTACCTTGATATGGCTGTTTTTGGAAGATATAACAATATTGCATGGAGTTTTATGGAGGAAAACGGTTATACGCCAACTATTTTAGAAGGCGATATGGAAACCCTTCAAGCTGCTAAGCCAGATTTCATTGCGTTTAACTATTATACGTCCAAAACAGTTGCTGAAAGTAAGGGTAATGAAAATGCATACGGACACACAGGTGACCAAGAACTTGTGGTTGGAGAGCCGGGTGTTTATAAGGGATCTTCCAATCCGAATCTGGAAAAAACAGAATTTGGGTGGGAGATTGATCCAGAGGGATTCAGAGCCACACTTCGCGAAATCTATAGTCGATACCATCTACCGCTTATTATTACTGAAAACGGACTAGGAGCCTTTGATAGATTGGAAGAAGGCGATGTAATCAATGATTCATATCGAATTGATTATATAAGAAAGCATATCGAACAGATGAAATTGGCTGTTACGGATGGTGTTGATGTATTTGGTTACTGTCCGTGGTCTGCCATTGATTTAATAAGTACACATCAAGGGATTCAGAAACGCTATGGATTTATTTACGTTAATAGAGACGAAGATGACTTGAAGGATTTACGCAGAATTCGAAAACAAAGCTTTTTCTGGTATAAAGATGTAATCCAATCAAACGGAGAAAAATTATAAACAGCATATGGAAAGGTGGAAAATCAAATGACACAAAAAAATAAATTCCCAGAAGGTTTTCTATGGGGCGGAGCGATTGCTGCTAACCAAGCAGAAGGAGCTTATTTAGAGGATGGAAAAGGATTAACAACTGTTGATTTATTACCTCACGGAGAAAAGAGACGACCAACAATGGTAGGGAAACTTTCTTCGTTCACTCCACTTAAGGATGAATTTTATCCGTCACATGAAGCAATTGATTTTTACCATCGCTATAAGGAAGATATTGCCTTATTTGCAGAAATGGGATTTAAAGCACTGCGCGTATCTATCTCTTGGGCACGAATTTTCCCAAATGGGGACGATGAAAATCCCAATGAAGCTGGGCTACAGTTTTACGATGATTTATTCGACGAGTTATTAAAACATAAGATTGAGCCAGTTGTAACACTCGCTCATTTTGACGTGCCAGTTCATTTGGTTGAAAAGTATGGAAGCTGGAGAAATAGAAAAGTTGTAGACCTTTTTGAAAAGTATTCGATTACTGTTTTTAAAAGATATAAAGACAAAGTTAAATATTGGATGACGTTTAATGAGATTAACATGCTTCTACACCTACCTTTTGTTGGTGCAGGGCTTGTATTCAATGAAGGGGAGAATCAGGAGCAAATAAAATATCAGGCTGCACATCATCAACTTGTTGCAAGTGCATTAGCGGTAAAGGCATGTCATGAAATTATCCCAGGTGCCATGATTGGCTGTATGCTTGCTGCAGGTATGGTTTACCCATACACATGTAATCCGGATGATGTGAAAGCCGCAATGGACAAGGACCGTGAGAATTTCTTCTTTATTGATGTACAATCACGAGGTGAATATCCTGGCTACGCAAAGCGCTTTTTTAAAGACCATGATCTAAATATCGAAATGGAACTCGGGGATGATGAGCTGTTAAAGAGATATACAGTTGATTATATCGGGTTCAGTTATTACTCTAGTAGAGCAACTAGTGTAGATCCAGAAGTATTAAAAAATATGACAAGCGGAAATGTATTTGGTTCTGTTTCGAACCCTTATGTTTCAAAATCCGATTGGGGTTGGACGATTGACCCGAAAGGATTCCGTATCACTGCAAATCAACTATATGATCGATACCAAAAGCCATTATTTGTAGTGGAGAATGGCCTTGGAGCTATTGATGAAGTTAATTCAGATGGGGAAATTCATGATGATTACCGAATTGATTATCTAAGCAAGCACATTGCTCAAATGGCGGAAGCAATTGAGGATGGGGTTGAGATTATTGGGTATACTAGCTGGGGACCAATCGACATCGTAAGTGCATCATCTGGTGAAATGAAAAAACGTTATGGTTTTATCTACGTTGATCGCGATAATGCTGGTAATGGAACCCTTAATAGAATCAAAAAGAAAAGCTTTGACTGGTACAAGCGTGTTATTGCAACTAATGGTGAAGAGCTATAATCATTATGATTTAAATAGGCAAGACCTAAATGAGTAGTGGTTTTTTAAAGTCAAGATCCTACTTGTTTAGGTTTTTTCACATATAGGTAGAAGGCAAAACCCTTCATTTCAGTAAAGTATAATGGTAAAGTAAGTAATTAGAATTGTCTATTTATGTAATAGTAAAGTAGATAATATAGGCGAAAGGGGTTTATCAAATGAGCAAATATATTGGGTATGTTGGTACCTATACAAAAGGGGACAGCAAAGGAATTTATTCTTTTACGTTAGATACCGATGAACAAAAAATAACAGACGTAAAACTTGCAGCAGAACTAGGAAATCCTACATATGTAACCGTTAGTCAGGACAATCGTTTTCTATACTCTGTGGTAAAGGATGGAGAATCAGGTGGTGTCGCGGCCTACTCTGTAAATCACCAAACCGGTGAGCTTAAGCTACTAAATAGCGATGCTTCAGAAGGGGCATCCCCTTGTCATGTCAGCGTGAACAAAGCAAACAACCAAGTTGTTACGGGTAATTATCATAAAGGTACAATCGAGTTGTATTCAGTGAATAGTGAAACTGGAAGCATCGAGTCATCCCAATCAGTGGTTGCACACGAAGGCAAAGGGCCACATGAAAGACAGGAAAAACCTCATACCCACTTTACCGGTTTTACTCCAGATGAAAAATATGTTGTTGCAATCGATTTAGGGATCGATAAGCTTATTACATACGAGATAAAGGATGACACTTTAAAAGAGGTTAACAGTTTATCTGTTCGGCCAGGAAGTGGCCCAAGACATATTGCTTTCCATCCAAACGGAAAATATGCTTACATCATGACTGAGATAAGTAATGAAGTTGTTGCTTTATCCTATGACAGTAGTAATGGTAGCTTTACTGAGCTTCAATATATCTCAACAATTCCTAATGATTTTACGGAAAACAGTCAAGGCAGTGCGATTCATATTTCAAAGGATGGAAAATTTATCTACGCTGGAAACCGTGGACATAACAGTATTGCTGTCTTTGAAGTAAATGAGGCTACGGGTGAACTAACACTTGTTGAAATGGCCTCATCAGAAGGAGATTGGCCACGTGATTTTGTTATTGATCCAACTGAAAAATTCATTGTAGGTTCTAACCAAGAATCAAGCAATCTCGTGTTATACGCAAGGGATGAAAAAACCGGTAAACTTACTTTAATTGATTCGGACATAACTGTACCATTTCCGGTATGTGTAAAGTTTTTACATATGTAAAGAGAGTACCTTGACGGGAAGGAGAACAAGTTGATTAAATTAGTGTTAACGGATATGGACGGAACGTTCTTGAACAACAGTGGTGATTTTAACAGGGAACTGTACAAGGACGTCAAAAAGATTATGAAACGAAAAGGAGTTGTCTTTGCTCCTGTTACAGGCAAACAATGTGAGCGCGTTGAAGAGCTATTTGGTGAGGATGCAGAAGATCTATGGATTCTAGGAGATAGCGCTACTCGAATTAAGCATAATGGCGTATTTGTTTATGAATCTTTGCTAAGTAATCAATTAGGACTGGAAATTATCCGCTTGCTAGAGGAAATAAGCCTCGAACATACAATAATTGCGTGTACGAAAACGGGAGCTGTTATTAAAGATAATATACCTTCTGAAGAAGCTGCGATTGTCAGAAAATCCTATGCCCAAGTAAGACAAGTCTCTGATTTCAACGAAATAACAGATGACTTTGTTAAGATTACCATTCATGACCCATTGTTAAGATGTATGGAAACGAGAGAAAAATTAGCTCCATTTTTTGAGTCGGCATATATTGTTGCGTCGGAAGCGGCATGGATTGATATAGCCAATACTAATGTTCATAAAGGGACAACCGTTGAACACTTACAGCGTAAGTTGAATGTTACACCTACAGAAACAATGGCATTTGGAGATGGCTTTAATGATTTAGAGCTTATGACTCGTGCCACTTATAGTTTTGCTGTTCGAAATGCCGTTCAAGAATTAAAGGATGCGGCAAATTTCATAACTCGTTCAAACGAAGAAGATGCAGTCATGAAAACAATTATTCAAATGCTATCTTTACAGGAAGATAAATAGTTAAAAGTGATCTGATATGAATAATGAAAACAGCGAAGATAGTTTTCGCTGTTTTTTACTACTTACAAATGCCCTCTTTTTGAACAGTGTTATAACCAAATTGTATACATACTGTAATATATTTGAAAATATAAAATTGATAGTAGGATAGTAATATGCTACTATACTATTATAATAGGAAGCGTTTTCAGCGTGGTGATGGAGTCATCTAGGGGAGGATGTAAGATGGAATACAGTCGGGGCAGAAAAAATGAGAGGGGTACAAGAAGAGAGTTTGTCTACTCTTATTTATATAATCAAATCATTGAATTATCTTTAAAACCGGGTTCTCCTATTTCAGAAAGTGAAATTGGGGCCCAGCTTAATGTGAGTCGAACACCAATTAGAGAAGCCTTGATGCAGCTTGCAAAGGAAAATTTAATTGAAATACGCCCCCAGATCGGGACGTTTGTGTCATTAATTGACCCTAAAAACATTGAAGAATCAAGATTTGTGAGAAAAGCAGTTGAACTAGCAGTTATTCGTGAGGCAACTGAAAAGCTCACCGCTGAAACATTATATAAAATGGAAAAAAATTTAACCATGCAGGAAATTGCTTTAAGAGAAGGAAATCATAAGGATTTTTTAGCATATGATGATGAATTTCATGAACTCATCTACAATGGGTTAGAAATGGACCGAATTTGGCAGGAAATTGACCAAATGAATGGACAGTACAAACGGGTTAGAATGTTACGTTTAATCAAAACAGATGCTTCGGATTGGGAAATTATTTTGGATGAACATCGATCCATATTTAATTCCCTAAAAAATAAAGATGTTGTAGCGGCAGAAGAAGTTGTAAATGAGCATATCACAAGAGGGATTGCACATTTGTATGAATTTAAGAAGGAGCAACCCGATTTTTTTAAAAAAGAAGGTATTTCAATTTATTAGGGAACTAACAAACCCACCCATCCCAATGGATAAGTAACCCGTTCGGTTCAGAGGGAGAAAACATAAATTTGCATACTAATTTGAGGTACAATTTGCATAGCGATTTGTACCTCATTTTTTATTGAAATAACAACCTTTATTGATTATTTATGGTTCAATTTGCAAGCTATTTTGCATAGCAATTTGTAGTATCGCATAAATTTATGTGGCCTTGCAAATAGGCGTGCATTTTATGGTACAATTTGGCATGTTAATAAATGTAATTGAATATAGGATGTGAAATCGTTGAAATTCATCGAACCATTAAATAAAAACGCTGAAGCGATGGACTAGCATATCTCTTAGAGGGTTAGAAACTATCGATGGGTTAGTTGAAGACGAAAACACACCTTTATAATAAATTAGAAAGAAAATGCAAACAAAAAAGCAAAGTCAGAATGTCTCTTCCTTTGCAAGAACCTAAATAAACTTTTATTTTGAAATCCTATCTCCGTATTTACTATTTGATAAAATCTCCTTCGCAGATAATAGTGTCCAGTCTCTGACCGGGGTGGTGGGATTCTTTTCTAAAAAGGAATTCACTATTTGGTATCCAATCTTGTAGTTGGTCCAACGGGGGATTCCTTTGTTTGGATTTCCATTATGATAATCGTGATATAATGAACGGTCAAGGTCAATTGACCATAAATCTTCTTCCAAATCCTCCCATACCTCTTTTTCTTTTTGGGCTGAAAGTGGTTCAATCCACGGTATAGTAATATCGGGGTACAGACTTTTTGCAAAAGTGTCCGCTTTACCTTCAAGAATTATTGAATCTAATAAAGTGTTATGCCAGTTTACATTTCCGCTCTCCATATAAATAGTATGATGATATTCATGTGCAATAGCATACTCCAACAAATCCTCTTTAAATGAAGATGGGTCGATCCGTATTATGATTGCATCCTTACTAACTGCTAGCCCAGAAACGCCACCCATTAAATTGATACCATACATGTCATCCGGATTAGGAGGAAATAAATACACAGTCTTATTCTCGCCTGGAAGGGTATTAGATGATTTAATCAAGGCTTGTTCTATTGTTTTATTTATTTCATCTTGATTATTAATTAGAGAATATACAAATTCCTCCAAAGTTTTAATGTCTTTAGGAGTTGCAAAAGCCCAATGGTCCTTTAGCCAAAACCCCTCTCCTTTACCTATAGTATCTAATTGAAATGGTTCGACAACTTTTTGATAGTAATGTTCTTCCATCTTCTCGTGTTGTTCAATTTCTGAAACGCTTTCTATGTAATCTAATACTTGAGTATAAAAGGGTATAATTTTAAATTCCTGATTGCCATTCTTCACAATGATGGGGTTCTTAATATTTAATTCTTTAGGTGATTCAACTTCAATTGTTTTATTAGTACAACCGATAAGTAATACAGCAATAACGGAAAATATGAAAAAAAGAATTAGTCTTTTAATTTTAATCACCACCCAATTTTAAAAACTATTTTTAGTATACTCTAAATTTTCCTTTTCTTCCAATTATTGTACAAATGGATTGATATAATTCTATCGCCATTAATTGCATACCTGTTACTTTAACCATTTGAAATGCAATTAAGGAAAACATGTTAAAGTTTGTGGAGTAACGTGTGCTTTAGTCGAAGAATAATTAAATAACTCTAACATAAAAAGGCATTGCGAGTTGCAATGCCTTTTTATTGTTTCACATGTCCTTTACATTTTGGACTGTAAAATGATACGCAAAAGTCAGGACTTTTGATATACAAAATTAACTACAAATACTATTTTTCTCCCTGTCAACCGAACGGGTTAAATGGATAAGTGGGTTGTGTTTTTTTAATCCATTTCCTTTCGAAGCTCTTCCATTTTGCTGATGATGAGTGGATAGAAGTTTTTTTGTGCGCTTGTCGTGGAGTTTCCTCCGAAAAACCCTGTACCTGGACAGGTCTTCACATTATAGTCAGGACCTTTGTCCAATACTCTTTCTCCGTTTCGCAAATCCCACCAATGATGATAGGTCAGACTGTCAATCGAAGGGATTAATTCAAATTTAAGGCTTAGAACAGCATTGACATAAATAATTGTGTCACGTTGTTCCTTCGTCATGACATCGTGACCGATATCAAAATTTCCAAGGTGTTCTATTGCAATTCCGACAGAATTGGCCTTACTGCCTATGGTGCCTTCGGGAGCAATATGCAGTGGCCTTGAGACAGCAACCTTCCCATCAGGAAAGGTCGTGATATTTTGGGCAATATGCTTCCAGCCCATTGTATTTTTATGATATTTTTCCATTCCAGTTAAAAGCACGAAATGGTTGTCGCTGTTAAATCGGCTATAATCAGGTATCCATGTATGATGTTGTTGGATGAGGCTGATTTTTCGTTTGATCTTTTGATTCATGAGCCAATCCTTAAACTCTTCCTTCGTCATTAAAATATGTTCCCCTTGCATGTTCATCTTTTTCGGGACAATTTTAAGAAGTTGCCCAGGGATAACCTGCTCGGATGAAAGTCCATTTGTTTTTATGATTTGCTCAGTGGAGGAATGAAATCGGGAGGCGATCCCCTTTAAGGTATCACCGGATGCGATTTCATAGGAAAAAGGAACCCAAAGCCTTTGTCCGACAACAAAAATATCCGATTGAAGCCCATTCGTTATTTTTAATTCATCAACCGTGGTTTTAAATTTCTTTGCTATCCCAGATAATGTGTCACCAGCTTGAACGACATAGAGATTTTCATGGCCTTTTGCACTGGTATGAATCGGTGAGCATAATACACTAAAAATGACACCGATGGTCAAAGCAATTCTCATTTTCATGGCTCGTTTCCTTTCGTCATTATTGTTATTAGTTTGTAAAACAAATTTAATATTATGCGATTTGGGTAGTTGGGTGTGGTTTCTTTTCCATTTTTAAAGGATAATGATGACCAGAAAGAGAAGTTTTACTACGAAGTATATAGTATTAATCCGACCTCTTTAAAAGGATGTTCAAAAAGTCCGGTAAAAATGACACATCGATAGAGGAACTTCGACTAACTACCGACACTTCCTGTGTCGAACGTCGAAGTCACCACATCCTGTGGAAGCTCGTTGGCTTGCTTTTCCGTTGCTCACGTATTAACAGCATACGTTCCGCTACTCAAAGCTGCGCCGCCTCGAACTTCTTGGTCCTTTTTATCCTCCTTTTTGAACACGAATTTTTAGGAGTTGGCAATGGGCGGTTAGGAGGATAAAGTCATGCTTGAGTTTGAACCATACATAGATCAATTTGCGAGTATAAAAGTAGTAGGTGTTGGCGGTGGAGGAAATAATGCTGTCAATCGTATGATTGAAGCAGGGGTAGAAGGTGTTGAATTCATTGCGGTGAATACGGACGGACAAGCCCTTAATCAATCAAAAGCGGAAGTCACCATTCAAATTGGGGCATCCTTAACACGTGGGCTTGGAGCAGGTGCCAATCCGCAAATCGGAATGAAAGCTGTTGAAGAAAGTGAAAAAGAGATTGAAGATGCTTTAAGGGGGGCCGATATGGTCTTTGTCACAGCTGGAATGGGCGGTGGCACAGGAACCGGAGCAGCGCCGGAAATTGCAAGAATCGCGAAGAATTTAGGTTCGCTGACAATCGGTGTTGTAACTAGACCATTTCGATTTGAAGGCCGCAAACGAGCTGTCAATGCAGATGCAGGAATTGATGCAATGAAGGAAGCTGTCGACACGCTGATTATCATCCCGAATGAGAAATTATTGGAGATTGTCGACAAGCGTACACCGATGATTGAAGCATTCCGAGAGGCTGATAATGTTCTTCTTCGAGGAGTCCAAGGGATATCGGACTTAATTGCTGTACCGGGTTTAATTAATCTTGATTTTGCTGATGTAAAAACTGTTATGTCTCACAGGGGAACAGCTTTAATGGGAATTGGTATGGCAAAAGGGGATGGACGTGCTATCGAAGCAGCACATAAGGCAATCAATAGTCCGCTTCTTGAAACATCGATAAGTGGTGCACGAGGTGTTATATTAAATATTACAGGCGGAAGAAACTTAAGTCTTTTTGAAATTCAGGAAGCAGCTGACGTGATATCTTCAGCCACACATGAGGATTTAAACATGATCTTTGGGTCAGTAATTAATGATAACTTAAAAGACGAAATCATTGTGACCGTCATTGCGACAGGATTTACGGAAGAGTAAGGAAAGAGGCACCTTTTTAAAGAGGTGCCTCTTTGATGTTTACGGGAGAAGATAACCTGCAGCTAGGAAAATGCTGTACCAATCTTCACGTGATAATTGAACCTCACTTGCTTTTACGGAATCCTTTAGGCGTTCTATATTCATCGTTCCGATAATTGGCTGCATGTTTGCTGGATGACGCAGTAACCATGCGATTGCAATCGTTGTATTAGATACACCATATTTCTCTGCTATTTCGTCAATTTTTTTATTTAATTCGGGACATTTTTCATTGCCAAGAAAAGGTCCTTCAAAATAACCATATTGGAATGGGGACCATGGTTGAATCGTAATTTCGTTTAGGCGGCAATAATCAAGCACATCTCCATCACGGTTAATGGAGGAGTCGACTTGCATATTAACCGTTACACCATTTGCGATCATATGGGCATTTGGAATGCTAAGCTGCAATTGATTTGCAACAATTGGCTGCTTTACATATTTTTTAAGTAGCTCGGTTTGCATTGGTTTTTGGTTAGAAACTCCGAAATGACGAACCTTACCAGAAGATTCTAGTTGATCAAATGCTTCCGCAACCTCTTCAGGCTCTACAAGGGCATCTGGACGATGTAAAAGCAAGACATCTAGATAGTCTGTTTTAAGGCGTTGTAAAATGCCATCGACTGAATCTAAGATATGTTCCTTAGAAAAGTCAAACATTCCTTTTCGAATCCCGCATTTGGATTGAAGAATGATATTTTCACGGACATCATCATTCATATGTATAGCGTCAGCAAATATTTCCTCGCAAGCACCACTGCCGTAAATATCAGCGTGATCAAAGAAGTTTGCTCCAACTTCTAAAGCGGTTTGGACAAATCTTTCGGCCTCAGGCTTTTCCAAAGAATTAATTCTCATGCAGCCTACGGCAACAACAGGTACCTCTAATGAACTCGTCCCTAGTTTTATTTTTCGCATATGACTTACCTCCATTTTAGAACTTTTAATACTGTTTCCTCTTTCTAGTCTACATATTTAATTATTGAAAGGAAAGTCTAGAAATAAGGAGGTTTTGTGATGAAACGGTTGTTCATGTTATTACTGTTATCGTTCCCATTGTTTTTTGTCATGGGCTGTGGAGATGACGAAAGGCCAGAAGAAGGCGAGGACATCGAGGAAATCGAAGAAGAAGATGAGATTGGTGATGGCGAGATTGATGATGAGTAGAATGTAAAAAAGCGTTCCTCCTTAGTGTAAAGTGTACCCTTTGTA
>NZ_JBALOV010000032.1:0-34652 GCF_036965045.1 Bacillus sp. JJ1533
ATGAACTTTTAAGTTCATGACTAAAAAATTAAATACATATGAAACTGACATAGGTGATTGTTTTTAAACATACATCTTAAGTAAAGGGGGCGATCATGCTGAAGGAAATTGAGGTTGTTATTGATACGGAGGAAATTGCAGAGTTTTTCTATAACGAGCTTATCCAAAGGGGATTTGCCCCAGGTGAGGAAGAGCTAGAGGAGCTAGCAGATATCACATTTGAATACTTGCTCTATAAATGCGTAATTGATGAGGAAAATGAAGAATAGCTACATAACGACGGCGGGAAACCCCGTCGTTTTATTTTGGGAAAAAAATAGTAAATAAAAGAAACTTTTTTTGTGCCTAAACGTATATTTTTATATCAACGGATAGGGGGAATACGATGTCATTATTTAATAAAATTTTTTCGAGTATTGGAATTGGGAGTGCAAGGGTTGATACAAAACTAACCTCAGATAAACTGAGTGCTGGAGAAAAAGTAAGTGGTATTGTTGAAATTGTTGGCGGAAATATGGAGCAGCAAATTGATGAAATATATTTGTCCGTTATGACCACATATCAAAAAGAATCAAATGACAGAAAAATCAACAAGCAAGCAACGATTGAAAAAATAAAAATTGTAGAGCGCTTTACAATAGGTAGCAATGAAAGACGTGAAATCCCATTCTCCTTCGAGCTTCCACTTGATACTCCTGCAACACTGGGAAGGACAAAAGTATGGATTCATACTGGATTGGATATAAAAAATGCCATTGACCCATCAGATAAGGACTATGTTTCTGTGTCGCCATCTCCACTGGCAGCAGGTGTGTTGAATGCGGTCTATGATTTAGGTTTTAGTCTTCGGAAGGTAGAATGTGAAGCTGCTCCGTATCGCCTTAGAAAGCGGCTACCATTTGTTCAGGAATTTGAATTTGTTCCAACAAGCGGGGCTTATCGTGGACGTTTAGACGAAGTGGAAGTAATGTTCTTTCCACAAACAGAGCATAAACTAGATGTCTTCATACAAGTGGATAGACGTGCACGAGGTTTAAGTAGTCTTCTAGCTGAAGCAATGGATATGGATGAATCTTTTGTCAACTTTACCGTGACAACCGATGACCTCCCTACACTTAAATCAAAAATAAATCAAATAATTAGCCGATATAGCTAATGTTCAAGGGCGCCCAGTAAATGGTCGCCCTTTTTAATGTTATTTATTATGGCCAGGTCCGTTTTTACGACCACCTGCTGCAGAGAATTCTTTTCCGTGGGCAATTTGTTCTGCCTCGATTGCCTCAGGTGGTACATGATTATTCTTCTTTGGTGCACTTGTACGTGCTCGATTTTTCTTTCCCATTTTAATCCCTCCGCTTATTTAGGCTGCATAAAGCCTTCTTTTGCTTTTTTTGAAGTATTTGGTGGATTCCCAACACCCTTTGTTGTGTCGGTTGCATTTGCGTAGTCAACAGCTTGTCTCAATTTTTTGCTCATTTTTTCATTTGCCATGTACGATTCCCCCCTTTAAAATGTTACAACCATAGCTTTCCCCATATTTTTGCGTTCATGACTATTTTTAAGTAGAATGATTTTGTGGTAAGATAGGAAAAGTGCAAGATTTTACATAGGAGGAACATGAATGAGTACACATATTGGTGCAAAGCAAGGGGATATTGCTGAAACGATATTACTTCCAGGAGACCCATTGCGTGCAAAATATATTGCAGAAAACTTCTTTGAAAACGTTACATGCTATAATGAAGTGCGTGGAATGCTTGGCTTTACCGGTACATATAAAGGTAAGCGTGTATCCGTACAAGGGACAGGAATGGGTGTTCCATCGATCTCCATATACATACATGAACTAATGAATGATTACGGTGTCCAGAATCTAATTCGCGTTGGTACTTGCGGTGCGATTCAGAAAGATGTGAAAGTCCGTGATGTAATTTTAGCGATGACATCATCAACGAATTCACAGATGAACCGCATCAACTTTGGAACTGTTGATTATGCGCCAACAGCCTCATTTGATTTATTAAAAAAAGCATATGATGTTGGCACTGAAAAAGGCCTAAATCTGAAAGTAGGAAATGTCTTTACAAGTGACGTATTTTACAACGAAAATGCGGAATTAGAAAAATGGGCGCAATACGGTATACTTGCTGTAGAAATGGAAACAACTGCATTATATACATTAGCTGCCAAATTTGGTCGTAATGCATTATCTGTTTTAACCGTTAGTGATCATATTTTAACTGGAGAAGAAACAACAGCAGAAGAACGTCAAACCACATTTAATGATATGATCGAGGTTGCTTTAGAAGCAGCGTTGAAAGAATAAAAAACGTAGGGGGAAAAGATTTCGAGTTTCGGGATTTTTTCCTCTTTTATTAGGGTGATAACTTTGAAAAATCGTTTTGTTAAATACGGCATAACGCTTGCATTTGTTCTGTTTGTTGTCTTTTTTGGTTCGAAATTCTTCTCGCCATCAGAGGTCTATACTGATACCGATGAAGCTGTTAAAAGCCAATTGATTGTAAACGGATTCAAGCTAGATGGGATTACGTTTTATGGAAATCAAATTCTCGCTATTCTTGAAGAAGATGGTAATAAAAGGCTTTATATCGGGGACCGTCAGCAAACCGTCATTGAAAATGTGAAGCCATGGGAGGATTATCAACTGCCAAACCACCCGGATAAAACCTATCAGGGGGTCGAAGTAAATCCCGATTCCCACCTAATGTATTTATATGGGAAAAAGAAAAATGGCAGTAATTTCATAGAAATCATAAATATTGCGACAAAAGAAACCGTTTCTGAAATCCCATTTGAGGAAACGGCTGACATAAGCAATATTAAATTCAAAAATGGGTACATGGAAGGAATGCTGTACGCAAAAACAAATCCAGAAAAGCAAAATGCGGAAATCATTTTTAATACGACAGAATTTAGTTCTCATATGGATTTGCTAGTAGTTGAGTTACCCTCTAAGAAAGCAACACTTGATTGGGTAGATGCAAATCCTGAGCTCGAACAGATTGTCTATACCATTAAGGATCAAGGGAAGATTTCTGCATATGTTCATGATTTAACAACCAACCAAACAACACAGCTAAAAAAAATTAACGGAGATAAGTTTTTATTTGATGGTGAACAGCTTGTTGGCTTTAAGTCAAAGAAAGACAAGCTTGCCATTAAAGTCTACGAATACAAACATTCGGAGTCAGAAGAAGATAAACAATCGAATGCATACGATATTGTCATAAAAAATGGAATTGTCCTTGATCCAGATAAAGAAACGCTAAAAATTGGCTATCATATAGGCATTAAGGATGACAAAGTGGCTACAATCACAAAAACTCCGATTAAAGGTGAAAACGAAATAGATGCCTATCATAAAATCGTAAGCCCTGGTTTTATTGACATGCTGTCGTTCAACCCAAGTCCAATGGGAGCAAAATTTAAAATTGGTGATGGGGTCACGACAAATCTTTCGATGCACGGATGTACTGTTGATTTTGATGGATTTTTCAATCAATACGATAACTATCCGACATCTGTAAACTACGGTGGTGCCTTGTATGCGGTTCGCCTGCGATATGAAGCTGGACTTGGCAATCATGGTACACCCACACAGGAGCAAATTGACTATATGGTAAAACGTGCCCGTGAGGAGATAAAAAAGGGTGCACTCTCTGTCGCGTTTAGTCCAGAGTATTATCCCGGAACCAGCCCAGAAGAAATTAAAGCAATCATGAAGGTAGCGAAAGAATACGGACTTGTTACTCATTTTCATGGAAGACATTCAAGTCTAACAGGGGAGCATACTAGCATTGATTCTGTGAAAGAAGTTCTCGGATATGCAAGAGAGCTTGATGCACCGGTACATTTTATGCATTTACATAGTACAGGTGGGACAGGAGCGATGGATGAGGCACTCGCCTTAATTGAAGAAGCTCGATCCGAAGGCTATCAAGTCACCTATGATGTATACCCATACGATTCATGGGCAACGAATATTTCGTTTGAGCGTATGGCGGGAGACTGGCAATCACGATTTGGTATCACTTATTCCGATATACAGGTTGCCGGAACAACTGAGCGACTTACGCCTGAAACATTTCCGATTTATCGTAAAAAAGGTGGAATCGTAATTGTTTATGCAATGGAAGAAAAAGAGCTCATTCAAGCTCTTCAGGTTGATCATAGTATGATCGGCAGTGACGCGACCATGGATAATGAATTTAACCATCCAAGGGGAGCGGGAACATTTTCAAGATTCATTGGACGATATATTCGTGACCTTGATGTTCTGCCACTCATGGAAGGGATGAAGAAAATAACAATACATTCTGCAAGACAATTGGAGGACATTGCTCCGGCTATGGCAACACGAGGACGACTTCAAGAAGGTGCCACGGCGGATATCACTGTTTTTGATTACCATGAAATTATAGATACATCAACTGCTGAAAAACCTGCTTCATTATCAAAAGGAGTCGATTTTGTCATCGTATCCGGAAAAATAGCCAAGGATGAGACCGGGGTATTAACTCAAGTTAAGAATGGACAACCGATAATTGGAGTTTTTGAATAAAACATGTGGATGTTTTTTACAGTCTTAATCACCTACAAACAGTAGATACTTTTAAAGAGGTGATTATATCATGAATCATGAGAAGGATTTTGATCGAGATCATGACCGTGAGGATGCACTCACTGAGGATGCCTTAAAGGAAATTCTTGAAACCGCCTATTCAGCAGAGTCTGAGCTGATGCGACGCTATTTGATTACCTCAGAGCGGGTTCATAATGATAGTGAACTTAAAGAAAGACTCGCCAATTTTGCAGAAGGAAATGCGAAACGAACAAAACAGCTTCAAAATGAAATTGAAAAATTGCATTGATAAATGCCACGGAGGGACCTACCTTCGTGGCATATTTTTACTCAGTCCAAGAAAAATCAAACTACACTATTTTTTACGGCATTGCTATCACTGGCATCCGGGTCGAAAACAGCAGCAACTGGGACATTTATCAGATTCAAATCTCCATTTTGTTCACCAAATGCTTGATTTCGCTTGTAAGTCACAAGTTGATCAACGAGTTGAATGGATCCCATATTGGCAACAGCTCCATTATCATTGGAGTTAATTTTAAAACCGAGCACATTTAGAACCATAGGTGTGAATAAAACCATGAAAACACTCCTTTTTTTGTTGTTGTTCGATTAAAATATTAAATAAAGCTTGATTTATTAGCTAAACTATCAAGAACATCCATATCCCAAACCCCTGAGTAGGACATTAAAGTTTGGCTTAAGTCTCCGTTATTTTCGCCGACGCCTTGGTTTCGTTTGTAGGATACAAACTGATCCAGATGTTGGCTAGGTCCAAGATTAACAACAGCCCCATTATCAACAGAGTTTATCTTTATCCCTACTACATTAAGATTCACTGGGGAAAATAGCATCCTATCACGTCCTTACAGTTTTGGCAGATTGGCACTTTCAAAAGAAGAATTCGAATCCAGATGATCTCGGTCATCTACAAGGCTTCTTGTGCCTAAAAAATTGCTTCCATCCCCCATATTTTGACCAAAACCCTGATTTTTCTTATCTGAGTTATGCCATTCTGCTAAAAGGTTTTGACCCACATTGATTGCCGAAGCATTTTCAAATGAATTTACTTTAATAATATGAATATTTATATTGATGTATGGAACTGATCCAGTCATAGGAGCCTCCTTTCTTATTGATCTTTGTATTTTCGTTTGATTTTTTGAGCGTTAGAATCATAAGGTTCATTGTCTATAACACAACTTGAACTGAAGATTTTTAGACTGCTATCTGCAAGTTGTTGACCAAAACCCTGATTTTTCTTTGCTGAGACATTTCGATTTTGTTTCAATGTTGAACTCAAGGAAACAGTCCCTAAATGATCAACATTATTCAGTTTAATATCCTTAATTTTTATATTAACTGGTAAAAATGACATACGGACATGACCCTTTCTCTTAAGATAGTAATAAGTATGGCAACAAAGCAGAAATTATGTTAATCAGTTTTTATGAATGGAATTGAAATTTTAGTAATAAGATGAAATAGGAAGAATATAATTTTGATTTTGAAAAGAAAACAAGGAGGATCCATCATGGATATGAATAAAATACTACAATGGATGGATTTGGCCAAAAAATATCAAACTACTGATTTTTGGAAAGACATATTTGACCAGTCCTCCTTTGAAGAATTTATGAAAACTCAAGGTAGTGAGGATAGGGCGACTCCCTTTGAATCTGGACGAGATAAAAAATTTCCGTTAGTTGATATTTATATGACGGAAAGTGATGTTTTACTTATCGCAGAGTTGCCTGGTTATCAAAAAAATGATATTCGTTTATCTGTTTCTGGGACAAACCTTTTATTAAAAGGAAACAGCAATCTAGTATATCCTGGAGAACCAATACAGCAGGAGAGATATAGTGGACCATTTGAGCGAACTATTCAACTTCCTGAAGCCACCTTCCCAGATCAGATCCGGGCAACTTTTAAAAATGGAATGCTTCTTATCAGCTATAAAAGACAATTTAAGAATGAAGAGTACGTCCCGATTGATTAATATGAAAATAAGAGTGAGGAAGAAAATAAATGCCGATTAAAGGGATATTTAATCAAAGAGGTACAAAGGAATCAGAAATCAATGATCTGGATAAGTTGAATTTACGAATGAACGCACTGGAAGTCCAATTAAAAAAGCTGATTGACTTTGAAAAACAGATGCGGCTTTCCATGTATAACTCCAAGGAGAAATATCCTTCATCGAAACATGAAGAAAAAATAACAACACAATCCAAGAATTTATTCCTTTCATAGAAGAAATGATTTCAGATAAATTTGCGTTTTATAAACAAAGAGAAGAAAAATTGCAAATAAAAATCCAACAGTTAGAAAACCAAATAGCCGTTATAATGAAACGTGACAATGAAATGTCTACACAAAATGAAGGCCGAAGAACAGATTTAGAACAAAGAATAAGCTTGCTTCTTGATTCCCTGAAATTCAGACTTCTTTCGTTGGAACAAAATTTCGAATTAGTGTACGAGGAACAAAAAATACTCGTAAAACAAGTAGAGGAACATCAACAAAAGAAGTGTGGGTGTTCTAAAAATCACATTGATGAAGATGTGTCGGAACCCCCCTTTCAAACTCTCTATATAGACAAGCTATATGTAGATAAATACGAACAAAATAACAATTTTGCACAACTCGGCATTAATAGTTTGAACGGTTCACTAAATATTGGGGCAACTTACGGAAATGTACCTCAAAAAATAAATGCACAAATAAAAAAAGATATTGAAAAAATAAAAGCAGCTAAGGAAGAAATGGAAATTCCGAAAAATGAAGATGAACCGAATTACCAAAACCATGAAAGATCATCCTCAGAATCCGAGAATGCGCAGCAACAAGAAACCTACACGGAAATTGAGATAGAAGAAGATTTAAGCAATCTATCCTCCTGAAAAACACTAGATGATTATCCATACATGGAAATCTTTCAAATAGCTTATGCTAATTGAAAAGGAGGCGCCCCAATGCCCGAGTTACCTGAAATGGAAACATATAAGAACCTCCTCCAATTAAAAATAGCAGGACATTCAATTAATGAGGTTGAGGTAAACCGTGAAAAATCGATCAACAGTTCAATTGCCGATTTCAAAAAAGAGCTTATCGGTAATAAAGTCACCAAAATCTACCAAAGAGGAAAACATCTTATCTTTGATCTTGCTAGCGGTAAAAAATTGCTGCTTCATCTCATGTTAGGTGGCTTAATGTATATTGAAAAAGAGGATGACGCTATTTCAAGGACAAAGCAAGTTATTCTTAGTTTTGCTTCTCACAGGCTTACGTTTATTGGTCTTCGGTTGGGTTACTTACATCTTCTTACTGCAAAAGAAATTGAAGAAGAATTTGCTGATTTGGGTCCAGAGCCTATTGACCCAACTTTTACATTCGAGAGTTTTCAACAATTAGCTGAAAAGAAAAAAGGTAAACTCAAATCCACTTTGGTCGATCAACAATTTATTGCTGGGATTGGAAATAGGTATTCTGATGAAATTTGCTTTGCCGCTGGAATATTACCAACCCGTACAATGGATACACTTGATAATACCCTATTAAAAAAGTTGCATTCTTCGATTCAATCTGTATTACAGGAAGGAATTCGCTACGGTGGATATATCGATTTGCCACTTTTTAAAGGAGATCAACTAACTGGTGGATTCGGAGAAAAATTTAAAGCACATAATCGCGAAGGAGAGGTATGTGTTCGTTGTGGTTCGGTGATTGTGAAGAAAGAAGTGGCTTCTCGTAAAACATTTTTTTGTGCAAATTGCCAAATCTAAAAAATATACTTGATTATCATGGTGATTAATGGCTATTCTATAGGAGAAGGAATATAAGAAAGAGGGATAAACATGGCAGAAAAAACTTTTACGATTACTAGTGACGCTGGCTTACACGCTAGACCGGCTACAAAGCTTGTACATAAAGCAAGTCAATATCAATCAGAAATTACACTTTCTTTTAACGGGAAATCTGTTAACCTTAAATCAATTATGGGAGTTATGTCTCTAGGCGTACCAAAAGGTTCTCAAATTGCGGTACAAGCTGAAGGTAACGATGCTGATGCAGCATTAGAAGGTATCGAGTCTGTACTAAAAGAAGAAAATTTAGGTGAATAATCTAAAATAGGAAAAACAACCATCTTTATTGATGGTTGTTTTCTATTATGCAGTTTCTTCGTCTTCGTCCTTTGATAATACCAACGCTCCATGACGGATTAAGTATTGAAAATGGGAAAGAGGGAAGACGCCTTTTTGCTTTGATTCGAGCTCTATTCGAACGGATGATTGATTTATTTCAACTACCCTTAATGTTTTTGCTTCACATAAGTTCGGAATGAATTTCGATGTTATGCCAAATTCCATATTATTCACAAGTTCAAGGTTTTCTCTTGCCAATTTTGTTCACCACCTTCTCCATATACGTAATATAACCAATACGAAGAAAATCATACCAGATATACTAGTAATTACAACTTATTTCAATTTCAATTCACATTATTGGAATTTTATTGATAAAATCGTTATTATATCAATATACGCCTTGGCGTATTTGTGCCCGATTTTTTTAGGCCCACACGAGGTGGGTCACAAAGACGTTGCCACAGGATGTGGCGTTCTTAGTCTTTGAGCTTGCTCGAAAAATTTCCATTGAAAAATCGTGGCATCCGCCGGAGGCTATAACTTTATGCAGTCGTAGACGAAATAAAGTTAAATATGATATTTTATTAGAGTTTGGAGGATTCACTTTGAAACCGATTAAAAAGGAAGATATTCAGGAATTAATTAACCGTTTTGCTAACCAAAACGTTTATATCCACCTTGAAACAACTAATGGCGCATATGCTGTTCATTCAGGTGCACGAAAAACTTCAGCAGGTGCATTTATTCGTAATGCCCTTGTTACATATTCAGAAGGAAAAATTGTTGGTAATGATCCCTACCGTGTTGGCCTTAAAATTAACCTCGGCTGGATTTATGCGGAAGGACTTACTGATTGGGAATTAGATGAGATGGGTCGGTTATTACTTGCCGGTCATGATGAAGAAGGAAAATTAGCTGTTGCACTTCAAATCAGCACAACCCCATTTTAAAGATAAGGGATTCACCCTATGTTTGTATATTTTGAAAAAAGGAGCAATAAAATGGAACGACAAATTTTAATTGTATTACCGCATCCCGATGATGAAGCATTTGGAGTGTCAGGCTTTATTAGTTTAAACACTCAAAAAGGAGTTCCTGTTACGTACGCCTGCTTAACACTTGGTGAAATGGGCAGAAATCTTGGAAATCCATTTTTTGCTAATCGTGAAACATTGCCAGAGATTCGGAAGAAAGAGCTTAGAGAAGCTTGTAAGGCGTGTGGCATTACCGACCTTCGCATGCTAGGCTACCGTGATAAAACATTGGAATTCTTAAATCCAGAAAAAATCGCTGATGACATTGAAGAAATCATCAAAGAAGTGAATCCATCACTTGTTATCACTTTTTATCCGGGACATGGTGTTCACCCTGACCATGATGCAACAGGTGAAGCAACTGTACGTGCTGTGAAGCGTATTCCTAAAGAAAACAGACCAAAAGTATATTGTAAAGCTATCACTCATGACCGTGTTGAAAAAATTGGTGAGCATGATGTTGAATTCGATGTCAGTGAGGTATTAGATAAGAAGATAGCAACATTAAAAGCGCATCGTTCTCAAACAGAGGGACTTATGGGTAATTTGCTTCAGAAAATCGATAAAAAAGATAATGAAGTCTTGGACTGGCTTCGAACAGAAGTGTATTGGACATATAAATTTGATGATTAAGAACTAGGAGCATTGAGCTTTTAGACAAAAAAGGAGCTCTATGAAAATGGAGAACAATCCAGTTGATTTTGATCGACTTTTAAAAGCATACCAATCCCTTTGGATGAACAGAAGGTTATGGCAAAAGGACATAAGTAGTGAAGATATTCTTCGTGCAACAATACGAGGGGATTTGCTTGATGAATTAACCCATCCAAGGCTACGAAAATCGCCATATGAAAAATTTTTTACAGCAAGCAAACGAATCTTTGACTCTAGTCTGCCGATAGAAGATAAACTTCACATCCAGTATGTTTATCTTGAAGAAATGGAAAATGTGAAGAAATTATAAACAAAAACAAGAAGAAAATTACAAATAGTCCAAAAATCAGTTGTACAACTATTGTGTTTCCTTTATAATCGGTGCATATACAGGAAGGGCTCGTCAAAATATCTCAGCATAACCAGTATTGAAAGGGGTATTTTTATGGAGATGAACATGTATATGGAAATATCAATGATCTTATTTCTGGTCTTTGCATTTTCCTTCGCACATTCGATTTTTAAAGGAACTCACAAAAGAATCGCTAAAATAATTAGTGGAACATTTATTAGTTTATGCTCGTTGGGGATTGTCTGGAGAGCTACAAGTCTGTTGTCTTATTTTCATTAATCATGAACAGAAAGTAAAAAGAGCGACCTTGAAATTCGCTCTTTTTATTGCTCTTCTTCTATATGTAAACTAATTTTTTCAGGTGAAACAAAGTATAAGCCCATTTCTTCTTCTAACTCCTCAATGGATTTCTTGAGGACCGTCTCCTCATTTGAAGTAAAGTTTTCCAATTTCATCACCTCAGAAACTAGCATGCCCATTTTTCCAACATTAACTGCATTTTTACTTTATGAATAGTTCCATCTATCGTTGAAAAACTAAGCGTAAATGTAGAATAGGAGAACAAAATCATGAGATTTGGAAGTCATATTAGTATTCGTGATGGGTATTTAGGAGCCGCCCGGCATGCAACCAAAATAGGCGCTAAAGCATTTCAATATTTTCCGAAAAATCCACGAAGCCTGTCTGTAAAAGAATTTAATCGTCATGATGCAAACGAATGTGCCAAATATTGTCAAGAACATGATTTGCTTACAATTGCACACACTCCATATCCAACCAATTTAGTGGCTGAGCATGGTCAAATTGAGCTTGTGAAGGATTCACTATTAAATGACTTGGAAATTGCTAATGAATGTGGTTCGATAGGGGTTGTTGTTCATTTTGGAGTATTAAAAAATGCAGCTAATCCACTTGAAGGATATCAACGCCTGATAGGAACGTTAAATGAAGTTTTGTCGAAATGGAACGGGGAGGCTTTTGTCCTGTTAGAAAATAATGCTGGAAAAAGTGGCCCTACTGGCACTATGCTTGAGGAGCTTGTCCAAATTAGGCAGCTCTCGGAGTATCAAGATAAAATCGGGTTTTGTCTAGATACGTGCCATCTGTTCGCCAGCGGTGTGTGGGATGGAGATAATTGGCGTGAGGTAGAGAAAAAAGGGCTTGAACTTGGCTTTTTTGAACATCTTAAAGCCGTTCATTTAAATAATTCCGCGTATCCGACAAGGTCTATGAAGGACCGCCATGCTAATATTCCTTATGGAGAGATCAAGGTTGAGCAAATCAAGGAATTTCTAACAAGTTCCGTATTTAGTGATATTCCGTTTGTGCTCGAAACGCCACATGAGAATAAATTTTCGCACGAAGATGAAATTACGTTCTTGAATGGTTTAATGGGGTAGTTTACTAGAGACAACAATTAGACAGAAAACCAGCCAAAAGGCTGGTTTTTCTACTTAGTGCATATATTCTTTTCGAGCTGCTTTCTTTTGGACAATTATCAATCTTCCAGACAAAGTAATCGCACCCGCAGCAAGACCGACAATCAATCCAATCCAATATCCGAATGCACCAAGTGGCGTGTATTGAGCCAACACATACCCAACCGGCAACCCAATAACCCAATACGAAATAAGCGTCATTACAAAGGTTGTGTTCACATCCTTATACCCTCGTAGTGCTCCTTGAATAGGTGCCGCAATCGCATCTGAAAGCTGGAAAAAGATTGCATATAGTAAAAATTGCGTTGTTAATTCAACAACTGCGTTGTTTGTCGAGTACATTTTTGCAATTGGCTCTTGGAAAACCAAAATAATCGCTGCACAAACAAGCGCCATCATTACGGCAATACAAATACCTAACACACTATATTGTTTTGCATCTTTAAATCTTTTTGCACCGACCTCAAACCCGACAACAATCGTTAATGCCATCGAAATACTTAATGGAATCATGTAAAGTAAACTTGAAAAATTGATGGCGACCTGGTGTGCCGCAATTGTAATTGTATTAAATTCACTCATCAAAAGCGTAACAGCTGAAAATATACTTGTTTCAAAGAAGATTGCGAACCCAATTGGTAATCCGAGTTTCAATATTTCACCCCAACTTGGAAGCGAAATAGCATAAAACTTTCGAAATACTCGGTACTCCACAAAAGGTGCTCGAGTTAAAATAATCCAAATAGCTATGATGACAATGAGCCAGTACGTAATCGCAGTTGCATATCCTGCTCCTGCACCACCTAATTCCGGAAAACCAAATTTCCCGAAAATCAATAGATAATTAAACACTACATTTATCGGCAATGAAGAAAGAGTGATTATCATCGATACACGCGTATGACCAAGTGCATCAATAAATGACCTCAACACCGAATAGATAAAAAGCGGTACTATCCCAAATGAAAGCCCGATGATATATTCTTTCGCAATTTCCCGAACCTCGGATTCAAGTTTCATCAACCCTAAAATAGGATCTAATACAACCCCGCCAATAATTGCGACTGCTAACGCAATTACAAACGAAATATAAATACCTTGCATCACCGAGTATGGGACTTTATCTCTTTGCTTTGCACCTACAAACTGAGCAATGATAGGTGTAATTGCTACTAATATTCCTGACAATCCTGTATACACGGGAACCCAGAGACTTGATCCGATTGCGACACCTGCAAGATCATTTGCTCCAGCACGACCTGACATCATAGTGTCAACAAAATTAATGAGATTCAGACCTACCTGTGTAACAAGAATTGGGAAGAGTATATGAAAAAATAATGTATACTTTTCTTTCAGAGTAAATGTTTGATTCATAAGCTGTTTTCATTCTACCTCCATATTGATTAATGGATTATATCACAAAAACGACTTGATTATAGGAAAATTTTTAACAATACCAATGAAGGACTCGTTCTTTTCTCTTTTTTAGTGTAAAGTAATAAACGGGTATGAAAATTACCATTGTAATCGAAACTAGGAGTGAAGGGGGAATCCAACTTGATAAAGTTATTTTCAGATAGTGATTTAGATGGAGTAGGATGTGGACTTGTAGCCAAGTTAGCATTTGGTGATGAAGTTGAAGTCTCCTATTGCTCTTACCGAAACTTAAATGAGCGTGTGGAAAAATATATTGGTAATCCCGATCATAATCAAGCAAAAGTATACATAACGGATCTTGCAGTCAATGAAAAGAATGAAAAAGCATTGGAAAAGCGTTATAAGGCAGGTCACTACGTACAGATGGTAGACCACCATAAGACAGCCATGCATTTTAATAAGTATGACTGGGGATTTGTGCAAGCTGAATATGATTCTGGAAAGAAAACATGTGCAACCTCCCTGTACTATGAATTTCTTCGCGATAAACAACTGATTGAAGAGCATAAAGGTTTAGAAGAATTTATCGAGTTAGTTAGGCTCTATGATACATGGGAATGGGAGTCTGAAAATCGAGTGGAAGCTAAACGACTCAATGATTTATTTTTTATCATTGGAATTGAAGAGTTTGAGGAAAAAATGCTTGAAAGACTTCAAACCAACCGAGATTCCTTCCAGTTAACAGAGGCTGAAGAGTTTCTCTTAGATACCGAAGATAAAAAAATTGAGCGATATATCAATTCAAAAAACCGACAAATCGTTCAAACATTTATCGAGGAATATTGTGTCGGCGTGGTTCATGCTGAGCAATATATTTCTGAACTCGGTAATGCGCTTGGTAAGCTAAATCCTCACTTAGATTTGATTGCGCTCCTAAATGTGGGTACGAAAAAAATTGGCCTTCGTACAATCCACGATGATGTGGATGTATCGGAATTTGCAAAGCGATATGGTGGCGGAGGTCATCCAAAGGCATCTGGATGCTCACTCGGTGATACGGCATTTGAGCTTTTTGTAAACAATACATTTCCATTGTATGCTATTCGCCATGATGCTCCTGAAAACCAACTTAACTTGAAAGAAAATGAGAATGGAACTCTTTTTGTAAATCGAAAGGGTGAAAAATCTTTTGTTTTCAAAAAAGAGGAAAATTGGAGCATCCATCATGAGAAGAAAACACTTGACGCAAAGTTTTCTTCCTTTGAAGAAGCGGAGCGTTTTGTAAAGCGTCAATTTGCAAGTGGTTTAGCCTTTGATAATGAACTTCTTTCCTACATTGGGGAACATCTAAATAAGAAAGAAGATGCAATTAGAGCAAACCTTGAAGGTGCGCTAGTGAGTATAAAGAACCAATTTTAAATGAAACGTGTGTTCGTATGGTAAAATGTGCTATAATAAAATGGCAATAGGTTGTCCATAAGGGTGGTCGGCTAAGCTCCCAAGTGAAAGGGGGTGATGCCTATATGACGATATATGAGAGCCTTGTAATTATGCTTTCGTTTGCGTCGCTTGTTGTTGCGATTTTATCTTTTGACAACAATAAAAAATAGACCTCCCTTATTCCGCTAACAATCGGGTGAGGTCTATTTCATCTTAGGCTGATCCTCTTAGTGGGACCATACTATTGCTAGGCCGTAGATGCTCGCAACATCTGCGGTCTATTTGTATTTTACGAGTATTTACTATAATAATACCATATCTTTATTGAAAATGGCACAAATACTTGACTATCAAGGTCAATTCATTGCCCCATGGTCCAATCTTCGGTACAATACGTGAGGGTATAAAGATATGTATGAGAGGATTTGATACGTCATGACAATTCAACTAGAAGAATTGAAGTTACCAACAAATATACAAACTGAAATTTTAAATAGAAAGAACCAAGTTTCCGGTGATGAGCTTTTAATCGGCAATGGCGGGTACACACCTTCAGATATTAATATTATTCGTGACGCAATCATTGCGTTAAGCATTGGTAAAAATGTGCTCTTGAAAGGTCCAACAGGTTCTGGAAAAACAAAACTAGCCGAAACCATTTCTTATTTATTCCAGCAGCCAATGTACAGCATAAACTGTTCAGTCGATCTAGATGCTGAGGCGTTACTTGGCTATAAAACCATTCAAGAGAATGATGGAAAAATGAAAATCGAATTCGTTTCAGGTCCGGTCATCAATGCTATGAAAAAAGGATACCTCCTTTACATTGACGAAATCAATATGGCAAAGCCAGAGACATTACCGATCTTAAATGGTGTGCTCGATTATCGAAAAATGATCACAAATCCATTTACGGCAGAAGTGGTTCGTGCCGAAACGGGTTTTGGTGTCATTGCAGCGATCAATGAAGGCTATGTTGGAACTGTACCTTTGAATGAAGCCCTTAAAAACCGTTTTGTGGTTATTGATGTTCCTTATATTCAAGGAGAGACGCTTAAGAAAGTTCTGCACTCACAAACAGGATTACAAGATGAAAATTTAATTGATAAATTTGTTTCTTTATCATCTGATTTAATCACACAGGTCCGTGGTGGTATGCTCTCAGAAGAGGCTGCGTCTATCCGAGCGTTGATTGATACTTGTGATCTGGCTATGTACATGCCGCCATTACGTGCCATTGAACGTGGAATTACTGAAAAGCTAGAGGATGATCGAGAGAAAGCAGCGGTTAAAAATATAGCAGAAACTCTGTTTGAGTGAGGTTTTTACAATGAGATTTATACAATTTAATGATAAAAAGGTCGACTCCTTTTTGTTCATGGAATTATCTGACCTTGCGAAAACAATCTCGAAAAATCCTGAACTCGAAATTGAGCTAGGCTATAAATCATACTTTGACCCAATTCAACAAAAAGTCATCATTAGCCATTTTTGGGATAATCGTCCCAATGATGACAAACGAAATGGATTATTAAGTGATGTCTTCTTACGAACTATCGGAAGTATGAAATACACAAATTTTAGGGAAATTGCTCAGTTTCTAAAATATTGCAGAAGCAGCGAGCTTCCAAGCTTTGCAAAACAGCTTTTCATGCTATTTGAAGACTTTCGTTTAGAAGAGCTATGTATAAAGGAACGGCCTGGAACACGAAAGACCTTTACCCAAAGAAGACGAATTTATCGTAAGTATTATGAGGACCAGCTCCACGTAAATTTGGTTAAAAGTGTTCCAACAGATGCTCTGTTTAACGCACTATTTTTATTGGAAACAGCTCAATCCCCACTTGAAGAGATTCCACCCATTCAAGAAAAAATTGATCTTGTCCTGCCATTTCTGCGTAGCCAAATCGCAAAAGTCTTTGATTCAAAATCAACAAAAGACATTATTAAGATATGTGTAGACATAATTGATGTTTTAGAGGATGTCCTAGATGAGGATATGTTAAATACTTATTTTCATTTACCAGAGCTTGAGTATGACATCCTTGAGGATGGAATAACAATCGATGATTTAAAACGCAAGGATAAGTTAAAAAACAATGATATGCTCGATGATGTTAAAAAAGGGGATGAGGATATCCATGAGGAGAAATTCGAAACCTGGCATCGAGAAACAAGCACACCCACAAAAAGCTTTTTGCAATTTGATTTAGAACAAGGATCTAGAACGAATCTGATGGGTGAAGGGGCAAGGGAAGGCGAGGAGGGTGACCAAGCTTTAGGGATTGCTCAAGGCTCTTCCCGGAGAAGTAAAAACAATGATTACTCCAAACTTGAAGCAACGGAAATAGTCGATTCTGAGAAGGAAGGTTCTTCAGAATCTGAATTTGGAAAAGAAAATCGATTTGCTTACCCAGTCTTTAAAAAAGCACGAAGGCCGTCAGAGGATGAAGTCATTCAATACGAGAAAAACAAAGCGATTATTGCTCCGTATCAAAAGAAGCTGAAACAAATGATTATAAAAACATTGGAGCATAAAAAGAATCTTCCAAGAGGGGATTTGCATTTTGGACGATTGAATAAAAAACTCATTCGTATTTTTACAGATGACAATCCAAGATTATTTTATAAAAAAGAACAACCATCCCATCAAATTGATGCTGTATTCTCGTTATTAGTCGATTGCTCTGCATCGATGTTCGATAAAATGGACCAGACGAAGCTCGGGATCGCGCTGTTTCATGAAGCACTGAAATCTGTCCAGGTTCCACATGATGTGACAGGTTTCTGGGAGGATACCAATGATGCAGATAGTACGAAGCAACCGAACTACATGCAAACGGTGATTGATTTTGATTCCTCATTGAAACGTAGCTATGGAGCTGAAATCATGCAGCTGGAGCCAGAAGAAGACAATCGTGACGGTTTTTCAATCCGCTTGCAAACCAAAAAGCTATTAAAGCGTACTGAAAAACAAAAATTCCTACTCGTCTTTTCTGACGGTGAGCCTGCGGCTTTTGATTATGAGCAAAATGGAATCATCGATACACATGAGGCTGTGCTTAAAGCACGAAAGCACGGTATTGAGGTCATTAATGTCTTTTTATCAAATGGAGAGATCGATGAGGGCCAGCAAACAACGATCCAAAACATTTACGGAAAGTACAGCATTTTAGTCCCAAACATCGACCAATTACCTGATGTTTTGTTTCCATTGTTGAAAAAGCTGTTGTATAAAAGTATTTAACGAATTACATGTAAATCCAGCTGTTGCAGCTGGATTTTTTCTGTGAAAGAATGTTATCCCACCCCCTATCATATGATGTAGTAACAAGGAAATAGGGGTGATGATTGTGCAGAATGCAAAGCGTTTTACTCAACTTCCAGAGGAACTAATAGAAAAGTACGTTACTTTAAGTGAAAAGGCGAAGGAAATCGAAAAAGAATTAAAAGACATGAAAAAGGTCCTTAATGATTACTTTGATGAAACAGTTGGAAAGCAGGAAAAAGGGGAATCAATTGTTGGAGATTACAAAATACAGCGACAAATCCGGTTGGCCGAAAGCTATCATGATGAGAAAATGGTCAGTAGATTAGAAGAATTAAATCTCATCGATTGCATCCAAATCATTAAGCGCCCTGATCAGCAGAAGGTTGACGCCGCGATTACGCTTGGTTTGCTTGGACAAGCAGATATCGAGGACTGTATTGTAAAGAAAACGACAAATGCAATTACGGTTAGGAAAATCTAAAAAACAGGAGAGCCCTAGGTTCTCCTGTTTTCTGGTTAATCCACAACAATATAACCAATCATTGGACCATTATTGTTTTTATCTGAGTGGTTTAAGCAAATAATGCGGTACATGCCTTCTTCCTTAAAGTTAGCTTTGATCGAGATTTCCTCGCCTTTCTTGACTGTCCCTTTTATGTCTGTTCCCTCGATATAGAAGGAGTGTTCTTTCCCGTTAACTCCGTAAATATTGAAGGTAACTTCCTTGCCCTCTGGGACATATACAGTTCCTGGATTCCAGAAGTAGGACTCGATTTCTTTGCCATCATCTGTCGTTGATTTTAGTTCTCCTGTTGTAATATGTATCACAACATCGTTTTTAGCAGCCTGCGGGGCAATTGTCGGAATGATTTCAGGCTGCAGCCAAACCCATCCTCCAACCATTACCACTGCAGCAACAAAAGCGGCAACAATCCAGCTCCTTTTTATCACTACAAATTTCATAATCAACCCTCCTATAGTTTGTCTCCTTATAATGTATGCTTGACCCACTATAAAACTTGTCTACTATTTTAATTTTTCTAAAATTCAAAAAGGATTTATGCGAATTATGTAGAATAGTATAGATAACTTGGACTTTACATCTATTTAAGATTGATTTGAAAGGACTTGACCCAAATGAATCCTGTAATTGGAGAGCTCATCTATTACCTTGAAAGTAATTTATCGATATTTTTAAAAGCTTGGAAAGATAAAACTGTGATGTCCGAATATGATGTTCATAAGGAAAAATTAGTATTGAACGGCTTAACCATGTTTGAAATGGTCAAAAACTCACTTTTAAATCCAATTGATGAAGAAAAACTAAAATTGTTTGCTTTTAAGCTGGCGAAAGAACGCGTTGAAGCGAATATTAATATTGGTGAGTTTGTTTATAATGTAAACCTCGGTAGAAGTGAAATATTAAAATACATATATAGGTCAAACATTAGTCATGACCGATTGGATCCTGTTTTCGAAGAGGTAAATCGGATTTTTGATTTGTTTTCTTATCATGCAGTATCTAAATACACCGAAATGAAAGAAAAGCAACTCCAGGAAAAAATCCAATACATTGACCAAAGTCATCAGGAACGTTTAACGATTTTAGGACAAATGGCATCGACGTTCGTTCATGAGTTCCGAAATCCACTTACGGCAGTAATCGGCTTTGTGAAATTAATAGGAAATGATAACCCGGATATTAAATATTTAGATATAATTAGTCATGAATTAAATCAGCTAAACTACAAAATTTCACAGTTCTTGCATGTTTCCAAAAAGGAATTAATTGAAAACAATGAAAATGAAGTTTCATTACTTGACTTATTTACTGATATAACAGAGTTTATCTATGCGAGTATTTTAGATAGTGATGTAAAGGTTCACACTGATATTGAATCGGGCATCCATATAACCGTTAATAAGGATGAAATCAGACAAGTCTTGTTAAATATTTTAATGAATTCGATTGACGCGTTAAAACAAAGAGAAGCTGATCGGAACATTTGGATCAATGTACATCATACCGATAACCAAATAGTTGTTTCAATTATTAACAATGGACCTGCCATTCCACAGGAATCATTGGATACTATCTTCGAACCATTTTATACAACAAAAGAATTTGGTACAGGGATTGGATTGTTTGTTTGTAAAAAAATTATTGAAAAACACGGTGGTTCCATTGGTTGTACATCCAATTCAATTGAAACTGAATTTAAAATTATCTTACCTGCTCACGAACAATAAACTCGGCATCTTGCCGGGTTTTCTTTATGCCTTCATTGTGGAATCGTGTATAATAGGAAGCGTGAATTGGAGGAATGAATATGAAATCACTTGTTCTTGCAGAAAAACCTTCTGTTGGAAGAGACATTGCCCGGGTATTAAACTGTCATAAAAAAGGCAACGGCTTTTTCGAAGGGGATAAATATATTGTAACTTGGGCTTTAGGCCATTTAGTCACTTTAGCAGACCCTGAAAAATATGGAGACCACTATAAATCATGGAAACTAGAGGACTTACCGATTATTCCTAATCCTTTAAGCCTTGTTGTTATAAAACAAACAGGCAAACAATATAGTGCTGTTAAAACGCAAATGCATCGTAAGGATGTGAATGAAATCATTATCGCAACCGATGCTGGACGAGAAGGGGAGCTCGTCGCAAGATGGATTATTGAGAAATCTAACACCCGCAAGCCAATCAAACGATTATGGATTTCATCCGTAACGGATAAAGCAATTAGACAAGGCTTTGCCTCTTTAAAAAATGGGAAGGAATACGAAAATCTTTATTTATCGGCAGTTGCTCGTGCTGAAGCAGATTGGCTCGTCGGAATTAATGCAACACGGAGCTTAACAACAAAGTTTAATGCACAGCTTTCATGTGGAAGAGTGCAGACTCCAACCTTAGCCATTATTGCAAAGCGTGATGAAGAAATTAAGAACTTTAGGCCTATACCTTATTATGAAATAAAAGCAACAACTGACGATTTAACTCTAAAGTGGCAGCATGAAAAGACAAAGGAGCAACGTATTTTTAAAAAAGATGTTTCGGCATCAATTGTGCGCTCTCTACAGGGTCAGGATGCGAAAATCATCGATGTGCAGACATCCCAGAAGAAAACCTATGCTCCACAGCTTTATGATTTAACAGAGTTACAGCGAGACGCGAATAAACGGTTTGGTTTTTCAGCAAAAGAAACCTTGAATGTTCTACAAAAGTTGTATGAACATCATAAGCTTGTTACCTACCCACGTACTGATTCAAAATATCTCTCAACAGATATCATCGATACACTAAAGGATCGGATTGAAGGATGTATGGTGCAGCCATATGCGAAGCTTGGCGCAAAAATCTTAAAAAACGGAATTAAGACAAACAAATCGTTCATCGACAATAGCAAGGTAACAGACCACCATGCTATTATCCCAACTGAGGAGCGTCCGAATCTACAGGCCTTATCCGCGAAGGAAGAAAAAATTTATGACTTGATTGTAAAGCGGTTCTTAGCTGTATTTCTTCCACCATATATGTATGAGCAAAAAACGGTTCAAGCACATATCGGTAAGGAACTATTTGTAGCAAAAGGGATCACTGTCACTTCATTAGGTTGGAAAGAGGTCATCACTTCAATCGATGAGAATGAGGATGAAGGCCAAATTCCAGCAACTGTTCAACTAGGAAAGAGCCTTAATGTCCTTTCTGTTAAGGAAATTGAAAAAGAAACACAACCACCAAAGCCATTCAATGAAGGTACCTTACTTTCTGCAATGGAAAATCCAGCAAAATATATGGCGGGGGAAAGCAAGGATTTAATTGATACAATTGGGAAAACCGGTGGGTTAGGTACGGTAGCAACACGTGCGGATATTATTGATAAGTTATTTAATACATTTTTAATTGAAAAAAGAGGGCAAGATATCCACATTACAAATAAAGGCAAACAACTATTAGAACTTGTTCCAGATGACTTGAAATCTCCTGTGTTATCTGCTGAATGGGAGCAAAAACTTGAACAAATTGCTAAAGGCCGATTGAAAAAGAACGCGTTCATCTCAGATATTAAACAATACACGAAGCAAGTAGTTTCAGATATTAAAACAAGCGATTCAAAGTTTAAACACGACAATATTACTGGCACAAAATGTCCAGAATGTGGAAAGTTAATGCTTGAGGTCAACGGGAAAAAAGGAAGAATGCTTGTCTGTCAGGATCGTGAATGTGGGCATCGGAAAAACATCGCAAAACAAACAAATGCTAGATGTCCGAACTGCCATAAAAAGATGGAATTGCGCGGAGAAGGGGAAGGCCAGTTATTCGTTTGTAAATGTGGACACCGAGAAAAACTTTCAGCCTTCAACGAACGTCGCAAAAAGAACCAATCAGGGAAACTATCAAAAAGAGAAGTATCGAATTACATGAAAAAACAACAAAAAGAAGAACCAATCAACACCGCATTAGCAGATGCCTTGGCAAAACTAAAGTTAGATAAGTAGGTCAAGATAAAAGAAACCTGAGACTAGTCTCAGGTTTCTCTCTTCATATTTATTTTTTCTTACCCTCGTTTATGCTGTAATAGAAATTAGCGGTAATGGAACCATCTTCATTTTCTACTATATCTGTTACATGGATTCCTGAATCAGCAGGTGTAGAACCATTACCTTTTTAAAAGTAGTAGGAGCCATTATGAACATTGCTTGAGACAGGTGTTATAGTATCTCCCGTTTTGAAGAAGTCACCCGCATCTCCGCGGTTCACATTTTTCTCTAAATCATATAACCCATCTGCTTGTAAAACTGACAGACCATAATGCGTAACAATAGTTCCATTACTTGCTGTTTGAGATTGGTTGTATTGGAATCTCTTATTCATCCAGTTTGCTACATTGTTTGGTCGGAAGCCGGCCGTTTGGTATAAATTGATAATATTCTCATCAACATGCCATGCAACCAAACCATGGGCATCTTCACCTTGACGGATTAAGCCTTGGTTGAAGCCGCTTTGCTGTACATTTTCAAATAAGAAATATTCTGTACCGTTTGAACCAGGAACTTCCATTTTTACAATCCCGTTGCTATCTGTTGCCTTGTCAATTGAAGGTAATGTGATTTGTTGAACTCCGTCTTCAGGTGATATTTCAATCGAATTCACCCAGCCTAAGAAAATCTTAGAGAATGGATCAAAATGGGTAGGTGAGTTACCATTGTACTGTAGAGCATCAGGGTAACGCATCCAGGAACCACCTGACATCATCGAGTAGTTACCAGTACCTTCAGAGTTATATACTGTATCATAGAAATCTGGTAATCCTAACGCATGACCGAATTCATGGGCATATACACCAACCTGCGCTGGATAAGGGCCAGTAATAGACGCTTCATCATATTCACCAGTTGCAGCATTAAACCCTGCCACATTTCCGCCAATAGCTGGTTGGATATTATAGTTGTTAACGATTACGCCATCATAGGTCATGTCTTCGGCTATTGTTTTGTTAATCCATTCCGGCTGACTCATACCCGCATGAACATCCGCTGGTATACCAGTTTCATAGTATTTACCGTAGTAGAGCGCACTTAAGAGATTCCATTTATGTGACCAGAATTGTGCGGGGTCTCTGCTCCATTCAGCACCGGTTCCTTCATGAACGACGAATACGTTTGGAACTTCTCCATCAATGGCGTATTGCGAAAAGTCAATTTGATCATCAGCAGCCTTCAGTAAGTCGCGGACAAACTCTCCCGTATGGGCATCGCCATTTACGTTACCAAGCACATACTTTCCATTTTCAGCATAAGTTTCTTTTTGGTCAAGGTAATAGGAAGCACCTTTAGGAAGCTCTACCCAAACAAGTTCAGCGCCATCGTGTACAAGATGTACTTTCCCATAACTAGATTCTTTATAAGCGTTTTGCATAGTACGATCTTTTGGCACATTTGGACCGTCGTATTGTTTAAAAGCATCTAGCTCATATGGATTGTATGTATCTCCGAAAATAAGGTCCTCGTAATACTTAGCAGGAACCTGTCCCTCAAGGTCACCTAAAGGTTCGTCGCCATCCTTATACTTAGCTAGAATTACCAATACTGGTACATCACCATTTGCTGTCTTGTAGGAAACATGGTTTTCACCAGCTTGTTGAAACTTATTTCCGTGATTCGCAATTTTCTCAGCAGGGTCTGCCTTTGAAACATTAAATCCTAGCTCTTTTGCCTTGTCAGCTAGTTCAGGAGTCGCAGCGACATAATTCGCTAGACTCAAGTCATATTTGCTTGATTCTTTAGTAGGGCTTCCATTCAACTGTAATCCTGAAAACACCACACTACCGGCTAAAGCAAGCGTTAAACCTGTTTTTGTGAGAACCTTTAACAATAACAACACACTCCTTTAAATATGATAGTTAAAACATAACAGAATATTTTGATAATTATAAGAATCCTTTGTCCTATTAGACCCTGTGTCCTAGTTCTCATTCTTTTACATATCGATACAAAGTCATAGAAATCTAGTCTGAAAGACTTGGGGTGATTGCCTTAAACTTGTATCTTTTATAGTAGTTATGAAAAATCTTCGCTCCATATATTTGGAAAATTGAAGGTGAATTTGTGGTGAGAATCGAAGTTAACATTACACAAATTAATCGTGAGGAGTTTTTTTATGAGATCTGACCAAGAGATGATGGATTTAATTTTGAATATTGCCAGTATTGATGAGCGAATTCGTGCCGTTTACATGAATGGCTCACGAACAAATCCAAATGTTCCTAAGGATATTTTTCAAGATTACGATATTGTATATGTGGTAACGGAAACTGAATCGTTTATAATGGATGAATATTGGATACATATCTTTGGTGAATTGCTAATGCTACAGGAACCAGATAAGAATAATCAATCATGGGGTGATCAAGCAGGTTTCCAACAATCATATGGATATTTAATGCTTTTTAAAGATGGAAATCGTATCGACCTTCATATTGAAACAAAAGAAAAAATGCTTGAGGAATACGGAAATGACAAACTAACCGTTCCTTTATTAGATAAAGACAATATTTTACCATCAATTCCTGACCCAACAGATATTGACTATCATGTAAAACAGCCAACTGCAGCCATATATTTTAGTTGTTGCAATGATTTTTTGTGGTGTTTACAAAATGTAGCAAAAGGAATTTGGCGTGACGAATTACCTTACGCTAAGCAAATGTTTGAATCAATTATCAGGCCACATTTGGATGAGATGGTTTCCTGGTGGATTGGCTGTAAAACTGATTTCCGTATCTCCGTTGGAAAAATGGGGAAATATTTTAAAGAATATCTTCCAAATTCCTATTGGCAGCAGTACGAAAAAACGTATTCGGATGCTTCTTATGAAAGATTATGGAACTCGATATTTGTCACTTGTGAACTATTTAGAATGTTAGCTAAAGAAGTTGGTAAAAAGTTCTCATTTATCTATCCAATTGAGGATGACCGAAACATGATGGAATATTTAAAACATGTAAGAAATTTACCGTCTGAGGCTAAGGAAATATATTAAGAGACCTTTTTTTGGAACGATAATATTAAATTAGTAAGCATAAATATAGGGTAATGATCACAAAAGTCGAGGTATCTGCAAAATGAATGTTGGATTAAATAAAAGTGCCGAAAATAGGTATCAATTAGCTGAGAAGAAGGCAACCCAATATTTTCAAGTGTTATTTAAAGATGTTAAGGAGAGGAACTATATTCCAATACTAACAAAAGACATCAATTCTTGGAAACAGAAGCATATTTATCGTTCCTTACTTCCTTTTCGAATCAGCACAAAGAGAAAATCCGAAACCCAAGATTATAATAGCTATATAAGATGGCTACATTACACTGGAAAATTAGATCAATACTTAAATAGAAGTATATCTTATATTTTTATGAGAGACATGGGTAAAGATGTCCATTCAATAGCTACACAAAATAGAATTAATACTGTGGTTTCCAACTTGAAAGATTACTTGATCCAAACAACTTCCAATGATAAGAAAGAGGAATTAGATATTTTTAGCATGGCTGGTTTGTATAGATGGGGGCAAAAAGAGGGGATTGAGTCCACTATAATTTGGTTAATGGATAGGCTAATGATTGTTTTAGCGAATATTCCAGAAGGAATGGATGAAACACATGCAAGAAGAAAATTGCTCAAAATCATCGCTGGTGTAGTTATTAATGAAATGGATGAAATGGGAGAAAACGTATCACCAGAACAACGTTCCAAAAGAATTGATCGTGCCATTCGATTAGGCTATGCCTACGGTCTCACCTATCCCTTTATTGATGATCTTTTAGATGCGAAGGTTTTATCTGTACAAGAAGAAAGACAATATTCTAGTATGATTCGTACCGCACTTTTAACAGGAACTGCCCCCAAACCAGGGAGATGGTCAGGTGAAAATAAAGAATTACTAGAATTTGTTCAATCAGAACTAACTGAAGCTTTTCAATATATTAAGAACCAACAGCCACAAGAGACCTTACATTCTTTTTTCGAACAATCCTATGTATTTTTTCATTCCCAAGAAGTCGATCGTGATAAAAACCTTGCGAATGAAACGTATACGAATGAAGATATATATATACATATTATGATTAAATCTTCCTCATCTAGACTAATTGTTCGATCATTAATTAATGCTTCTCATGATGATAACATTGATCAACGTACCTTTTGTTACGGAATCTATAATCAACTTGCAGATGACTTTGCTGATCTATTTTCTGATATGAAGGATGGTGCTGTAACGCCGTATACGTATTATTTTAAACATCATAAAAAGCGACCGGATTTAGTGAATCCATATCAACTATATTGGGCAGTCATCTCATATTTAATCCACCATGTTTATCATTCCGATCCAAATACCCGTGAAATCATTATAGACCGAGCTATTAATGGGCTAAAACGATTTAAAAAGCGCGTAGGAAATAAAATGTACGAAGAAGTAATGGAAACATTTGCAGGAGATACTCCTCTCTTTAATCGGTTGATCGAAAAAATGGTTCAAAAAGCTGATGACGTAGATTTCTTTGATAAACTATTGCGAGACGAGATGGTCACCAGTTTAAAAAGTGAACAAAAAAAGCAGGAAGAATTCTCTGAGTTGATTGAAGAAGTACGCAGAAAGATAAATGATCAATTACACATTGATAATAATGAAATAGATTCCTCGCCAATAACTGATGCTGCAAATTACAGTTTGGACGGAGAGGGGAAAAGGCTTCGACCAATCGTGACCTGGATGATGGGAGTAAAGGAATATGGATTAGATGAAGAAATGATTTTTCCACTATTGAGGTCAATAGAATATATGCATACAGCATCTTTAATATATGATGATTTACCATCCCAGGATAATGCCGCATTTCGAAGAGGGCGACCAACTGTCCATCAGTCATATAATAATGCCGTTGCTGAATTAACAGGCCTTTTTTTGACACAAAGAGCTACAGTTGAGCAATCCTCACTTACTTATTTTAATACGAAAAATGTACTGAAGTTAATCCAATACTCAGCTGAGAGCACGATGGATATGTGCAAAGGGCAAGCAATGGATTTAGAGTCCAAAGGAAAAGACTTATCACTTGAACAGCTCAATCAGATGTGCTTTTTAAAAACCGGCAAAGGGTTTGAGGCAGCTCTTATCATGCCTTCCATTCTAGCAGATGTAGATGAAATAGTCGTGGGTGCTTTAAAGAAGTTTGCTTATCATGCAGGTATTGCCTTTCAAATAAAGGATGATTTATTAGATGTTGAAGGTACAACAGATTTGCTCGGAAAAACGGTTGGTAAAGATGTAGAAAATAATCAATCTACGTTTGTTTCTATTTTAGGTGTAGAGGCCGCCAAAAAAGAGATGTGGGAACATTATTGTCTCGCTCTTGAAGCATTGGAAGGAATTCAACTTAAAACGACATTCTTGAAACGAATTTTGAATTATTTTGTGCAAAGAAATCACTAATAGAAATGCCTGCCTCCTAAGTAAGGGGGTGGGTATTTTTTACTTATCCTCACTGGCTAGGCAAACGCACATTTCCAAAGTACAAGTTGAAAGGCATAAGCCTATCGAATAGGATGCTAGTAGCCCTATGAATAAGGAGTGAAACATAGATGTATTATTACGATCCAAATAGTTTAATATCACCACCAATAACATACCACACAGATTTCGATTATTATGACGATTACGAAAGACAAATGGGTTCATTCTTCCCTCCATTTGGAGGAGGTCCGATGGGGCCACCATTCGGAACACCTAGTCAAGGTCCTGGATTTGGACCGCCTTTTGGAACACCAGGTCAAGGTCAAGGAGGAGGACCACCAACTGCACCACCACCATCATTTGTTCCAACGCAATCTCAACAAGCACAAGCATTCGCGATTGATCCAGGAAGTATCCGAAGATGTTTATTCAGATATACCTACGTATGGCTAAGAGGTGCTGGGCAATTCTGGTTCTATCCAACCTTTGTTGGTAGAACATCTGTCTCTGGTTATAGATGGAATGGCTTTAGATGGGTGTTTTTCGGAATTAGTCTGCGACAAATCCAATCGTTTACTTGTTTTTAATTAATTTATTTTTTGATCAGCCTTATTTTGTATAATGAAAATTTCTCGTAAAAATGAACCAATTATTACAGAATCTATGATAACCAGAATGAGGTTAACCACTCTTACAAAAGCAAAAGGAGAGTAGAGGACTAATAAACTATTCAATATAACAATAATGCCAAAAATGACAATATAAAAGATAATACTACGTATCTTCATTAAAACTCTCCTCTTGTTTCCTAGATTAAATGTTTCACCATCACAATATGTGGACCAATAGGCGGATAATCAAAGACATCCCCATGTGGCTTAAAGCCTAATCTTTCATAATATCCCTGTACGCTTGTTCTACCCATGCACCATAGAAGTTCTGTATCCTTTTCCTTTAAGATACTTTCTGCAAAATCTACAACTGTACGTCCTGCACCTAGCTTTCGGTATTCCTCAAGTGTTGCCATTGCCCTAAGACGGTATTGCTTTCTACTAGGTAAATCTTCGTGTAATACGGCGCAAAAGGAAGCGATGCTTATTAATTTTTCTTCATAATAAGCCCCAACATGGAATCCACCTTCTTGATGATCGGTATCATATAAGCAAGCTTCCAATGGCTGGTGTGGGCGCAAAATGCGATGTCTTAATCCGTACGTCATTTCTGGATTAATAATTTTCACTTCTAACATGATTTTCCTCCATTTAATACCCGTTAAAATAATAATTCTATTAATGAGTTTAATTTCCTTCATATTTTTAGAAAGGAATAAAAAGGAATTTATCAATATTTGTAGAATGTAGGTTTTGTATAGATAATTTTGAGGTGGTATTCTTGGCAACTGTCCATAAAATGAACCCCATAAAAGCAGCCCAACAATTTATTCAAAACCGTTTTCCTAATTGTCATGCTGCCCTTTTAGCAGGAAGTGTAACAAGGAGAGAAGCAACAGAAACATCTGATCTGGACATTATTGTTTTCGATAAGAACATTCCTTCTTCATACAGAGAATCATTATTTGACTTTGGTTTGCCTATTGAGGTTTTTGTACATAACGATACATCCTATAGACAGTTTTTTGAATCCGATAAAATACGCGCAAGACCATCAATGCCGAGGATGGTTTATGAAGGCATTGTTATAAAGGATGATGGAATTCTTCAAGCAATTAAAAAAGAAGCTAAGGAAATTTTAGACAATCGACCAGATGAATGGACGAAGGAAATGATTGATACGAAAAGGTATATTATCACAGATACGCTTTATGATTTCATTGGTAGTGAGAAAAGAGAGGAAGCAATATTCATTGCAAATAGCCTTGTTGAATTGACAAGTGAATTCGTTTTAAGAACAAATCGCAATTGGATTGGAGCTTCAAAATGGGTGTATTGTGCCCTAAAAGAATTCGACGAAAAGTTGACAATTCGGTTTGTAGCTGCATTTGAGTTATTTTATAGAAACGGGGATAAATGCAAGGTTATTCAAGTAGTTGATGATATCTTACAGCCATATGGTGGGCGTTTGTTTGAGGGATTTAAGCTAGGGAAAGGTAGTGAAAAACAAAATGAAAAATGAGATACTCAAAAATAATAAAAAGAGCTGGGACATTGTCGCACATCATTTTAATGGGAAGGATGCGCTACCAAGCTATGGTCCGTTTGCACAAACAGAGGATGAGTTGAGACTGATTGAAAAATTACCACTTAGGAAAGTGCTTGATATAGGTTGTGGAAGCGGGCATTCATTACGATACATGGAAAGAAAAGGAGCGGGAGAAATTTGGGGAATAGATTTGTCAGAATCCCAAATTGTAACTGCGAACGAAACCCTAGATGGATTGAATCCTCACTTATTTTGTGCACCGATGGAGGAGGATATTGGCATTCCAAAGGATTATTTTGATTTAGTCTATTCGATTTATGCGATTGGTTGGACGATAGATTTATCTGCAACCTTTAAGCTAATCCATTCTTATTTGAACACAGGCGGATATTTCATTTTCAGTTGGGACCATCCATTATATCCTCAACTTAAAGGTGAAAATGGGAGAATTTACTTGGAAGGCACATATCAACACGAAGATACAGTTACATACAAAAAGTTCAAAGGTGAAGATGCCCCAATGGTCATTCCAACACGAAAAATGAGTACATATATAAATGAGCTAATTAAAGTGGGGTTTACAATAGAAAAAGTAATCGAAAGTGATGTATCAGAGTCCTTCGCTTCAACTGAAGCTGAGGTTTCAGACCGTTATTATTCATTATACAAAGCTCGTAAATTTCCAACAACGATGATTATTAAAGCTCGAAAACTATAATTAATGGCAGGCAAAAACAAGATAAATTTATATAAAAGGATGTGTATTAATGATTAGTTCTAACCTATCACCAATTAAAAATACAATGGGTGGAGTATTCATTCATGTTACAGATTTAAAAAAAGCAGTTGAATGGTATAGCAACATTTTAGGATTAGAGTTCGATTTAAATTCGGTTCAATCTCCCGTGTATAACATCCCAATTACTGGAACAACAAGCTTAACATTAGATGACCATGCTTTTGATCCAACTTTTACTCATGCACCATCATCAAGCCCAATTTTTAATTTTCTAGTTGAAGACATTAATGTAGCCTACGATTTTATTCAATCAAAAGAGATCGAAATTGTAAGGAAAATTGAACGTGTTGGAGAGAACTTTGCATGGTTTAATTTCAAAGACCCTGATGGAAATGTAATCATGGCTTGTACAGGTTAATAACTTTAAAATCGGATATTAGTTTTACAAGAATATAGAAACAATGGGGAGTAAGGCTTGGAAGTTCTTTCTGAAACCGCAAAGGGGTATTATAGGATGAAAGAATTAATTAAAGAAACTGAATTTTTCAATTTGTATTCACTATGTGATGGAGTATTTGCAACCATAGCAAAACGCGGTAATGGTGCTTGGAGCAATGCGGGTATTGTTGATTTAGGAGATGAAATATTAGTTTTTGACTCTCATTCTACCCCCTCCGCTGGTTATGAATTACGGAGACAAGCAGAAATAATAACCGGTAAAAAGCTGAAATACCTAATTAACAGCCACTATCATGGTGACCATGTTTTTGGAAATCAAGCATTTTTAGATGCAACGATAGTTTCAACAACGATTACAAAACAATGTTTTATTGAAAGAAATAAAATGCAAGATTTAGAGATCGAACGTAAAGAAATGGAGGAGTATCTTGGCAGTCTTAGAAATAAAATAAGAGAAAATCATGATGTAGTAATTAATTCTAGTCTAACGAACCAGTTTAATGAAATGTCAAAGGTACTAGATGATTTAATGAAACTTAAACCTGTATTACCCAATCTTCTTTTTGAAGAAAAGTTAATCATTGAAGGCTCCGACAGAAAGATCATGTTACACTGCTTAGGCGGTGGGCATAGCCCGAGTGATACATATATGTTTTTACCTAATGAAAAAATTGCGTTTATGGGAGATTTACTAACAGAAAATTTACATGTCCCTATACACAATCCAGAAGAATTTTATTTTATTTTGGAGAAGGTTAAAGAGATGGATATTCATACATTTGTTCCAGGACATGGAAATATTGGAAGTAAACAATTACTGGATACGATGACAAGTTATTTATCATTTATAATCGAGACTTCAATAGAAGCAGTAAAAGGAAGTGTTTCTTTAGATTCATTGTTGTCTTATATAACGGTTCCAGAACAGTATATGAGTTGGCAAGGTATAAATGGAATTAAAGCTAACCTTATAAAGGTATATAATTTTTATTTACATCAGTCTAAGGAATAATTAAAAATACGGGTGGACAAATTGTATCAATACATATAAACGACATTTTTATTTTCGTATTTTTAAGAGAAAATGCCCAGAAAAAACTCTGGGCATTTAACTCTTATTCGTAAAGTCCTTCTAGTTCCTCAATTAACTCACCAACATATGCAACTGCTTTGCGAATTGCATCTGGTTTAGACATGTCAACACCAGCATATTTCATTAATTCAAGTGGTTTCATGGTACCGCCAGCTTTTAACACTTCAATCCAGCGTTCAACTACAGGCTGACCTTCCTCTTTGATTAGCTGTGCAACAGCAGTAGATGCGGTTAATCCGGCAGAATATGTATATGGATATAGACCCATATAATAATGTGGCTGACGCATCCAAGTTAAGCTAGCAGCATCATCAATTTCCACTGCATCTCCCCAGAAGGATTTTAATACTTTACCTTTAATAGCACTTAATGCAGGAGCAGTGATCGGTTTTCCGCTTTCAGCTAGTGAATAGACACGACGCTGGTATTCACCCTCAAGTAGGTGGGTTACAAAGTTATGATAGTACGTACCAAGTAATTGAAGAATCACCCATCGCTTCATTCTCTTATCATCTGTTTTCGATAACAGATGTTCAGCAAGAAGTAACTCGTTCATAGTTGAAGGAGCTTCGATAAAGTAGGTCGACGGACGTGTATTTCCAACACGCTGATGTCCATTCGCATAATAAAAATGACCTGCATGACCAAGTTCATGAGCTAAAATGAACGCTCCACGCATTGTATCCGTCCACGTAATTAATATATATGGATGGGCTCCGTATGGACTCGAACAAAAAGCGCCTGTTGATTTACCTACATTAGCAGGGAGGTCCACCCAGCGCTCTGTCAGCCCCTTTTCCATAATGGCACTATACTCAGGACCCATAACTTGTAATGCCTCAAGAATGGTTTTTGACGCCTCTTCATAGGTTGTTTTTGGATTAAAATCAGGGTCAAGTGGTGCTTTTAAATCGCTAAAATGCATTTTTTCTAACCCAAGCACGCGTTGCTTAAGCTTCGCAAACTTACGCATATGTGGCGCAAGCTCAGTTTGAATAATATCTAATTGGTTATTGTACATTTCTAACGTAACCTGCTGCGGATGAAGAAGCATTTGTGTAACTGTTTCATAGTTACGTAGCTTTGAAAGTGTTACTTGTTTCGTTACTTCTGTTGCATATGCAGCCGCAAATGTATTCTGATATTTTTTCAAAGTATCAGAAAATGCATCAAATGCATTGTGTCTGATCGTTGGATTTTCAGATAGTTCGTACCGATCTTCAAACAATGCAAAGGAGAGTGGGAGCTCATTGCCTTCATCATCCTTAAAAGAAGGGAAAGTCATATCAGATGCTTTGCTGCGTTGATAAATCATGTATGGTGCATTATGGACTTCGCCAAGAGCAGCTAGCGCTTCTTCTGTTTCAGGTGATAGGGTATGTGGCTTTTTCTCCAGAATCACCTTTAAATTATTCTCGAAAACTTCAAGTTTTCTTTCTTCTTTTATGTATTGTTCAATCGTGCCCTCGGGTAAAGCAAGGATTTCAGAGTCTATAAATGAAAGTGCTGCACTAATCCCTGAAAAAACAGATGATACTCTTGCTGCATTTCCTTGGTTTTCTGGATTTGTCGCATCCTCATTAAATCGTAGACTAGCATATGTACCAACTAAAATCATTCGCTTTCTCAGTTCTTCTTCTGCAAGTAAGCATGCTAAAAATGTCTTTGCATCTTCATCTAAGTGACCTTTATATTTTGTAACGGTCGATACATCTGACTCAATAGCAGCTAATTCTTGTTCCCAAGCATCAACTGATGGAAATAAGTCTTCGAGATTCCATGTTTGCTCTACAGGAACCTCAGCACGAGTTAATAATTTTTCTTTTACTTTCGTCATGATTCTACCCCCATAAAAC
>NZ_JBALOV010000032.1:34682-101471 GCF_036965045.1 Bacillus sp. JJ1533
ATACGAAATAGAAGGGGGGGTAATAGTATTTTCAGAAAGTTTTTTTAAAATTGAAAAGTACCTGCAACTAATTTCTCAATAAATTTCTGATTTTCCTATAACTTTAGTAATTAATACCAACCAATAGACCTATTATAAAATGGTAACTAATCCTCATGACGGTGGACCTTTTCGAATGGTAATATATTAGTAATTAATTTGTTTAGTAGTCAAATTAATTATATTTTTTGGAAAAATGGAAGCGCATTCTGAAAACGCTAACTAACTAGAAACGCATCATAAATCGACTTCCTCTTATTTCCCATTCAACTTAGCAGTACATGAAATTGAGAATGTATACGACCCTCAAAAATTCAGGGGTGGTATTTATTCTATAAATCTTACTATTTCTATAGGAAGACTTATCATTTAACTAGGGGAGGAAGAAAAATGGCATCAGTATCGAAACAAATCAGGAAGGCTTCAAAGCTAAGAAAAAAACTCTTAGCAAGTACACTTGCACTATCGATCGTAGTTCCGACGATAGGATTTGCAGATGAACAGGGCTACACAGGTGAAGAGGGGGAAGCTACTCCGTATACCGGTCGAGGTGCAATCACAACTTATAAAGTTGCAAAAGCAGAAGGACAACCAGAAATTGAAGTTGCAACTCAAGATAGAATTCTTGAAATTGGCGACAAGTATTTTAGAGATGCAAATGGCAGTAGAAGCTTAGATATTTATGAAGACTGGAGAAAGCCAGTTTCAGAACGTGTAGCAGATTTGATTAGCAAAATGAGCCTTGAGCAAAAAGCTGGATTAATGTATATCAATACACACACTCCAGAAGCTGATCCAGCAGATGGGAAATTTGTAACTCCCGAAAATAGTAAAATTGTGACTGATAAAAAATTGCGTCATGTTATTTACCGACTATCGCAAAACTTAGGGGATATTGCCAATTATAATAACCAAATGCAACAATTAGCAGAAGGGCTAGAATTAGGGATTCCGGTTGTGATTACTTCCAATCCAAGAAACTCTCAATCTACGGATTATACAAATATAACGAATGTTCAGGATCAACATACTTTCTGGCCTGGAACATTAGGTTTAGCAGCTGCTAGAGATGTAGAAGCTGTTGGTGAATTTGCTGATATTGCCCGTCAAGAATGGAGAGCTGCTGGTATTCGTAAGGTTTATGGATATATGGCCGACGTTGCAACAGATCCACTTTGGGCAAGAATTGAGGAGACATTTGGTGAAGATCCAAAACTTGTTGGCGACATGAATTATGAACTTGTGAAAGGATTCCAAACTGAAGAACTTGGTACAGACGGTGTAGCTATCACAGTTAAACACTTCCCTGGCGGTGGAGCACGTGACGATGGTCAAGATCCTCACTTTGAAAACGGTAGCTTTAATATATATCCAACAGAGGGAAGTATGGAGAAATATCACATTCCTCCTTTCAAAAGCGCGATTGAAGCTGGGGTATCTTCTGTAATGCCTTACTACGCATATCCAAGTAATGATAGTGCTGATCAAGGATTACCACCTTATAGTGAAAATGAGCAATTTGAAGAAGTTGGAATGACATTAAACGAGGGGATTATCCGTTATTTACGTGAAGGTCTAGGTTTCAAAGGATATGTTAACTCTGATTCAGGAGCTGTTGCCGGTAGCGCATGGGGGTATATGGATAAATCTGCAGTAGAAAAAGTTGCAAAAGCGATAAATGCAGGAACTAACATTATTTCAGGTGGTGCAACACCAGAATTAGTCATTGAGGCGGTTAACAGTGGTCTACTAGATGAATCAAAGATTGACGAATCTCTTACTTATACTTTATCTGAAATGATGACCTTAGGTCTTTTTGAGGACCCATACGTAAATCCTGATGATGCAATTGCTCTTGCAAATGATGAAGAACATAGAGCATTAGCTTATGAAGCACACCAAAAGTCAGTTGTTCTCATGCGAAATGATAAAGTAAAAGGTGAAAAACTATTACCGTTAACAGAAGAAAAGTTAGAGACAGTTAAGCTCTATGTTGAAGGATTTGTTGGTGTTACAGCACCTAGAAGCCTAAAAGACGAGGAAGCTGCAAAATATGTAGAGGAAAATTCTGCAATACAATCTGCTGGATTTACTGAAGACTTAAAGAAAACACTTAATGAAAAATTCCCTAACATCGAACTAGTTGATAGTGTTGAGGAAGCTACACATGCTTATGTTTATGTGAAACCAACTCAATCAAACTGGGATAATAATCCACGTATTACAGTTGGTCCAGAAACTGGAGTATCTGATGTAGACCGAATTGTTGATATCCAAAAAACAGTTCCGACAATTACAGCTGTAAACTTTACGAACCAATGGCTGATCAATAAGCTTGAACCAAAAGCTGCTGCATTTATCGGTACATTTGGTACAGAACAAGAAGCGGTATTTGATGTTATCACTGGAGAATTCAATCCTGTTGGTAAACTTCCATTCGCTATTCCAGCTAGTGCGCAAGCCGTAGAACGTGAAGTCGGTGATGTTCCAAGCTTTGCACCTGAAGAATATAAGCATTTCACGTATAAGACGAAAGCTGGAGTTAAATACGAATATGGATTTGGCATTTCTTACGACGAAGAAAAATCAAATAATGGTAAAAAAAATAATAAATAATGATCAAAAAGGAGCCGGCACAAATTGTGTACGGCTCTTTTCATTTATCTGATAATCCCTTATTTCACCGAAACCATCCTTTTTGTTTAAACCACACAAACATGCCAATTCCGATTACAATCATAAATGCTTGAATCACAAAATACCCATATCTATATGTAAGTTCAGGCATATGTGCGAAATTCATTCCATAAATTCCGGCAATAAACGTAAGCGGCATGAAGATGGTCGTGATAACGGTTAAAATGCGCATCACTTTATTGGTTTGGTGCGAGTTCAAGGATAAATAACTATCACGAATATCAGCTGTTAATTCGCGACTAGCATCAATTTTTTCAGTCAGTCGTAATAGGTGATCATATATGTCCTGAAAATATTCGATTCGATGCTGTAACAAATCAAGGCGATGGGAATTAATGATCCGATACATCAAATCGCGCATTGGCACCACTGTATGTCGTAAAGTTAGTAAATTATGTCGCGTTTCAAAAAGCTCATCAAGGAGCTCTTCCATCGATTTTTCATTTGAATTGTCTTCAATTTCATTTAATGTATCTTCCAACTGGTAGACAATCGGAAAATAATTATCTACCAGCTTATCGATGATGTGATATAACACGAGGGAGGGGTCCCAGTTCTTAAACGATTCAGTTACCATTAACCGGTTCCACACATCATTAATTTCACTGGATTCCATTAAATGAAAGGTTACAATATATCCTTCGCCGAGAAACATATTGATTTCTTCTTTTTCCAACGTTTCCTGCTGAAGACTGTGTGAAACAAAGAACGTGTTTTTCTCATAAAAATCTAATTTCGGGCGTTGCAACACATGGGTGCAGTCTTCAATAGAAAGTGGGTGGAAATGGAGTGTTCTCGATAATTCTTCAATTTCCGTTTCAGTTGGACAATTAAAATCAATCCAACACCATTTATATTCCGTATTATTTATTTCTAAAATAGGAATATCCGTAATTCGTTCATTATTGTGTGTAATTGCTGTAATGCGAATCATGAAATTACCTCGTTTTTATTATATAGCTGTGTATGTGTTTGAATAAACAGGCATCTTTTCTTTTCCATTTTCTGTAGTATAATAGAGTGATTCTAGGCTATAAAGGGGAAGTCAAAATGAAATCAAAACCATTTGTTTTAGTGAGTATTGTGCTTGCAATGCTTATTAGTGCTATGGATACGACAATACTCCAGACGACAGCGCCCACGATTGCAGAAACACTTGGCGGGTATAAGTTTTATGGATGGATGTTTGCCATATATGTGTTATTTTCTACAGTTTCCTTACCAATATTCGGGAAACTTGCAGATATCTATGGTAGAAAAAAGATCTTTAGCATCTCAATTATTCTCTTTACAATTGGATCCTTACTTTGCGGATTAGCTGATTCAATGGAAGAATTAATTATATATCGCGGTATTCAAGGACTGGGTGCCGGTGGGGTTTCACCATTAACGATGATTATTGCCGGTGACCTGTATTCAATTGAAAAGCGCGGTAAAATTCAGGGATTCTTTTCAGCCATGTGGGGAGTATCGGCAGTGATTGCACCATTTATTGGTGGCTTTTTCGTAGAAACATTGTCATGGCGTTGGATTTTCTTTATCAATATTCCAATCGGAATAATTGTTCTCATATGTTTAATTCCATATAAAGAAAACATTACGCGAGATAAAAATCCACTGAACTATCTCAGCGCATTTCTTTTTACAGGAAGCATGCTTGCATTCTTAATGAACACCATTACAACTGAAAATCTTGTACTCTATAATGTATTAGGTGTCATCTTCCTAGGCGCATTTATCTACACTGAGAATAAATCGGATAAACGATTTATCCCAATTGAAATTTTGAAAAACAAAAATATATCCTGGATGAATATTAATGGCGTTTTAATTTTCTTAAGCATTTTCGCGTTTCAAAGTTATGTTCCTTTATTTATGCAAAAGGTCCAGGGAATATCAATTATAGTAAGTGGACTCGTTCTATTCGGGATGAGTGCTGCCTGGATGTTTGCGTCTGTTCCATCAGGAAAGCTTATCTTAAAATATGGCTATCGCAATACGATTTTCTTTGGAAATGCATTACTTGTGCTTTCTGCAATTATGGCATTCTTCATGAATAAAGACACAAGCTTTATATATATATTTACGATTTTAACGATACAAGGTTTTGCATTCGGGATGGTTGTGACGATTGGAACCATCGGCTCGCAGGAATTGGCAGAAGCTCATCAAAAAGGAATGTCGACAAGTCTTCATTTCTTTGCAAGGAATATTGGTACCACATTTGGTGCAAGTATTATGGGAATGCTGATTACCAGTCAAGTCGATGTTGCTAAAGGTATGCATCATCTGAATTTGTATATGCTAATTGCAGTTATAGCTGCGACAATCATTAGCTTTTTGGCTAGTCAAAAACTGTACTCTCATAATCTACAAAAACAATAAAACATCAAAAGCACTTGCTTTTGATGTTTTATTCTATAATATTAGGTTATTTTATTGTATGATAAAAATAATTCGGATATTGAAATAGTTTCGTACATAACTTGGAGGCTTTTATGTTAAGAATGCTTGCGTATTTAAAACCTTATCGATTAGCCATTTCAGTCGCTCTTGGTTTAACATTTATTGAACTTGCAGTGGAACTCTTGCAACCGCTTTTAATAGCAAAAGTGATTGACGATGGTATATTACAAAAAGATCTTTCTGTAGTCCTGAAATGGGGCGGCATTATGGTTGGAATCTCGCTTCTGGCCTTTATTTCCGGAATTACGAATTCCTTTTTTGCTTCACATACAAGTCAAAGCTTTGCTTTTGACGTAAGAAAAGAATTGTTCGGAAAAATTCAGTCATTTTCATTCGCCAATCTTCAAAAATTCGATACAGCTTCGTTGATAACGAGAATGACGAATGACGTAACCCAGTTACAGAATACGGTGTTTATGAGCTTGCGTATCGCAATGCGTGCACCGATGCTGATCATTTTCGGGATGGTCATGGCTTTCCTTGTGAATGCAAAGTTGGCAATGATGCTCATTGTTACGACTCCATTTTTAATTTTGTTTCTAATTATCGTCATGACAAAAGCAAGGAGACTGTTCCAATCTGTCCAAAATAAATTAGATATTGTCAACGGTGTCATGCGAGAAAATCTTTCGGGGATGAGATTAATAAAAGCATTTGTAAGATGGAGACATGAAACGAACCGATTCTACCAAGCTAATGAAGAGCTAAAGGAGCGGACAATCACATCACTTCGCCTAATTGAATTGACGATGCCGTTGCTTTTATTATTAATGAATGGGAGTATTATTGCGATTCTTTGGTTTGGTAGCATTGATGTTAGTTTAGGAAATGTCCAAGTTGGGGAGGTTGTAGCTGTCATAAACTATACTACCAGAATTACTGGTGCGCTCGGTGTTTTCTCTTGGATCATCATGCATTTTTCAAGAGCAAAAGCTTCATCAGACCGTCTAGTTGAAGTTTTAGATACAATGGTAGATTTAGTAGAATCAAATACGAATGTAAAAATCGCTCAACAGGCAAAAGGTAAAATCACCTTATCACATGTTGATTTCAAATATCCAGAAACAAAGGAAATGATTTTACAGGATATTACGTTTACGATTCAACCAGGAGAAACGGTGGCAATATTGGGAGCGACAGGCTCCGGTAAAACATCCTTATTTCATTTGATTCCACGTTTATATGATGTTGTTCACGGGAGTGTTCAGGTAGACGACATCGATGTAAAAGACCGAAAACTTGATGAATTGCGAAAACAAATCGGCTATGTTCCCCAGGAGGCATTATTGTTTACCGGAACGATTATAGATAATATCCGCTGGGGCAAGCAGGATGCTACAATGGAAGAAATTATCGAAGCTGCACAACGTGCTCAAATTCATGCAACGATAGAAAAGCTCCCGTTACAATATGATACCGTCATTGGACAAAAAGGAGTAAATCTATCTGGTGGGCAAAAGCAGCGTATATCAATCGCAAGAGCACTTGTTCGCAAACCTAAAATCTTATTACTAGACGACAGTACCAGTGCTTTAGATCTAAAAACAGAAGCACAACTTCTAACTGAATTAAAAAAGTACACCTGTACAACCATGATCATAACATCAAAAATTTACACAGCCATGGCAACAGATAAAATCATATTGATGGAAGATGGTAAATTACTTGCTACCGGAAGTCACGCGGAGCTCATACAATCCTCGCCATTTTATCAAAAGGTCTATAAAACTCAGTTTAGAGAGGGGGGACAAGCTCATGTCAACGCGAATGAATCGTGCCAATCAAAATCATGGGGATAAACCGCAACTAGCAATGGACAGAATCGGTACCATAAAAAGAATTTGGTCCTATCTTGCGGTCAATCATAAATTATTGATGGCCGTACTTGCAATGGTTGTAGTAAGCTCTGGACTTGGTCTGCTTGGTCCGTTCCTATTAGGAAAAGGGATCGATGAATACATCGTCACGAAGGATCATAAAGGGATTCTCGTTCTTTTACTAGGGCTAGGAGTCGTTTATATTCTTCATTCCCTCTCATTATGGTATCAAGCTTATTGGATGGTAGGTATCGCTCAAAATACAGTATTTTCGATGAGGACAGAGCTTTTCGAACAATTGCATCGATTACCGATTCATTTTTTTGACAAACGTCAACATGGTGAGCTCATGAGTCGGATTACAAATGATATCGAAAATGTAAGCTCAACTTTGAATACATCTGTCATTCAAATCTTTTCAAGTTTACTAACGCTGATAGGGACAGTGGCAATTATGCTTTGGTTGAGCCCACTCTTAACCTTAATCACAATGATTATTATTCCAATCATGTTTATCGGGATAAAGTGGATCACGAAACGGACTGGGAAGCTATTTAAGGAACAACAGCGTTATTTAGGTGAACTAAACGGATATATTGAGGAGACGATATCGGGTCAACGAATTGTAAAAACATTTTCACAAGAGGAAACCGTGATGAGTGACTTCTTAGAAAAAAGCAAAAAATTGAAGAAAGCGGGCTATTATGCCCAGGCATATTCTGGCTTTATTCCGAAGTTGATGAACGTGTTAAATAACTTAAGCTTCGCGGTAATTGCCGGGATTGGCGGTATACTTGCTTTGAATGGACATATCACGATTGGAACAATCGTCATTTTTGCCGAGTATTCAAGACAATTTACCCGACCTCTCAATGATTTGGCCAACCAATTCAACACATTACTTTCAGCCATTGCAGGTGCTGAACGTGTGTTTGATATTTTAGACGAGGATATTGAGGCTAAGGATGAAACGAATGCGAAAAAAATGAACCATATCCAAGGTAATGTCAAATTCAATCATGTCTCTTTTTCCTATGAAAAAGAAGGGCATACAATTAGAGATGTTTCATTTGAAGTAAAACCCGGGCAATCTGTGGCTTTTGTTGGTCCAACAGGTGCAGGAAAAACAACAATTGTTAATTTATTGTCTCGATTTTACGAGCCAAATTCTGGTTTAATTTTAATTGATGGGGTAAATACGTCATCGATACCTAGAGAAAGCCTACGCCAAAATATGGGCTTTGTCCTGCAGGATACATATTTATTTCAAGCATCTATCATGGAGAATATTCGTTACGGAAGACTAGACGCATCTGATGAAGAAATAATTGAGGCAGCAAAATTAGCAAATGCTCATTCCTTTATTATGAAGCTGCCAAATCAATACCAGACCATTTTGAACCAGGATGGCAGCGGAATAAGCCAAGGCCAAAAGCAGCTACTTTCGATTGCCAGAGCAATCTTAGCAAATCCATCTATACTAATTCTTGATGAAGCAACAAGCAGTATTGATACAGTCACAGAAATGAAAATTCAAGAAGCACTTCAGCGATTAATGAAGGGAAAGACGAGCTTTATTATTGCACACCGATTGAATACCATTGAAAAAGCAGACCATATTATTGTCTTGAATGAGGGAGTAATTGTGGAAAATGGAAATCATGCATCGTTATTAGAACAAAAGGGCTATTATTACAATTTACATAATCGTCAACTTGAAAATCAAGTGATCTAGAAACCTTTTGACCAAAAATTACCTTTTATAATCTTTTCGGTATCCTCAAAAGATAAGGCTAAATAAGAATAAAAGGTGATGTCAAAAAATGAGACATTTTAAAGCTCTCGGAATTAAATTTATTATCATATCAATTGTCCTGTTGTCTCTGTTTGGAATTTTCAGAGGGGCATCTATTAGCAAAATACTTGTTATGAGCCTTCTTGTTACGGGGATTGCATACCTCATTGGTGATGTATTTACGTTACCAAGGATGGGCAATTTATTTGCTACCTTGGCAGACTTCGGATTGTCATTTTTCTCGATTTGGCTATTGAGCTATTTGTTGTTGGAAAACACGTCCTCATTAATCACAGCATCTCTTACTGCTGCTGCAGTCATAACTGCATGTGAGGCCCTTTTCCATGCCTACATGAAAGAAAAGGTAATCGGTGACGAAAAACGGAATCAAGGAACACAAAAATTTGAACCCAGTTATCAATCAGAGTTTGCAGAAGAATATGAGAGTGAACGAAGGGACCCGAAAAAGAAATAAAAAAGTTGCGGCTAAATCGTACAGATTTAGTCTTTTTTATTGCTTCTAGAAGGATTCATGCGATATTTGTTGAATATTGAAGAAAAGGAATATTTTTACCAAAGGGAGAGACATAAATTGTGATCAAAGCGGAAACAGATCCCGTTTTAATACAAATGGTACAAGAAAAAGACATGGGCGCCATTATTAATTGGTTTGAACAACGAAAAGAGAGTCTGTATAAACTTGCATGGACATATATGAAAAATACCGAGGACATTCAAGATGTTTTTTACCAAGTAATGCTAAAAATAGGGGCTCTACCTGTAAAACAAAGAAAGAATCCTAATTTTGAAAAATGGTTTTTTTTATTTTTTATCGAGGAATGTAAAAAAAGAAGAGTGCAAGAAGATTTAGATGATGTTCTGATTTTAACCTATATATTGGGATTTTCACAGAATGAGGTAGCAGAGATTCTTGAGATTTCAGCTCAAATAGTGAAAGAACGACTATATCAAGGAATTCAGAAATTAAACAGTGCTGAGCAAGCTCACTATCAGGAATTATATATTGATTATTTAAGTCGAGAATTAAACCGACCAGAGAAAATTGCACTTGAAATCCATTTACATTCATGTAAAAGCTGTCAGCAAAGCTTAGCTAGTTTCCAGCAGACAATATCCTCTATTATCGATGAAGCTAATGCAATTGTAGTCCCGGGAGATTTTTTGGAGCCTGTCATCACAAAATTAAAGACAGAAGAAGAGGCAAAAAGAAATAAAAAAAAGAAACGTACTACCATTGGTGTTGGAGTAGCTTCATTACTCTTTTTACTCATCCTAATTGGTTATTTCACAAACGCATTTGCTTACATGTATTATTCATGGCTAGATTGGCAAGACAAGGAGGACGAGCAATTACTTAACTTTTATAAAAGTGGCATAGGAGAGCCTCTCAATCTTGTCCAAGAATCAAATGGACTAAAAATAACGATAAAAAGTGCCATAGCAGATGATTTTCAAACCCTGATTTATTATGAGGTCGAGAACCTTGAAGGAAAAGATCAATATGGTATAAATTTTTGGGATGGTGTATATTTTGAGGATGAATTTGGAACCTTTGACCAGCAGGCCTATCCGATTAATCACTTACCCATTCAGCCATTAGAAAGTGATGGAACTGTATTTAAAGGAAAGCTCGGGCTATTACCAGTATCGTCAGAGGCTAAAACAATAAAATTAAATATTTCAAGACTCCAAAAGATCGGAAATGATTCCGAAGATCCAGTTTGGATGGATTACAACAGCGATGTCAGTTTTACCCCTGGGAATTGGAGTTTCGAAATACCAATTAAAAAGCAAGCTTCGATCGAGTATCCTGTCGATGAAAAATTAACAGTGGATGGTTTACCTATTGAGATAAATAAATTGATTATGGCTCCAACTGTAACAGCCCTACAATATAGTTATAAACCAAATGCAGTTGAAAAAAATATTAATGAATTATTTTTTAAAGGAATTGAAACAAAAGAAAAGACTGCAAAACCGATTGGTTATGGATGGAATTTTCCAGTGCAGAATAATACGAATGAATATTTCTCCTTTCAGTCTTTATTTGATTCTCTTTATTTTGATGATACAAAAGAGGCTCGTGTCCATCTACATTCATTGTCTTATTATATGAATGATTTATTCAACGTTGAGTTTAATATGAATCAACCGTTTCCGCAAGCTTTTGAATATCTTGGTAGTGAAATTTCAATCAACAAGGTTGAGCCCGGATTACCTACAAAAATTGAAGTATCAGCTGAAATGACTGAAGATCGAATATTTGAATCAATCGACTTTGAGATACTTGGTCAAAACAATACCTCAGCAGTGTCAATGGGGATTAGTAGTATGGAGGGAGTATTGGTCGATCGACATGGAAAGAGGTATGATCCTTATGAGTTCAATTATTACGCCATTCAGGATGTAGACGAGCTTCCGCGCCATTACCAAACGGAGATATTAATTGAGATTCATAATGATGCATCGGATGAAGAATTTATTCCTAGTTCGTTACAAATTCGCGGATATCAGAGCACTACTTATGTAGATGAAGTGATTACTTTTGAATTAAAATAAAAAAGCTCAGACATCTGAGCTTTTTTTACATCTTTTCGCTGCGGAATTGTAAGTATTGCTTTTTAGCGGAAGGGTTCTCTTCAAAAAAGTCAATCAAAGTTGACAAACAAAGAGAGGTTTCCTTACTAATATAATGCTCGAGTTTCTCCACTTCTTCATAAATATTTTTATCCTGTACGCCAATCATTTTTAAAAAGTCTTCTAGCATTTCATGTTTTTCGACTAGTTTTTTTGCGATTGTTGTTCCTTTATCGGTGAGTACAAAGCCTCTGTATTTTTCATATATACCAAATCCTTCCTCGTCCAATTTTTGCATCATCTTTGTGACGGAAGAAGGGAGGACATTTAATGAAGAAGCAATATCTACGCTTCGGGCGTAGCCTTTTTGCTGAATGGATAAGTAAATCTTTTCTAAATAATCTTCCATACTTGGTGTTGGAATCGTCATTACCGCCTTTCCAAGAACTTCTATTACTATTATATAATGAAACGCGGGTAATTTTCTATCTTAATCCTCTTCTTGTAGTCGAATATCTTTTAATCGAAAGCCTATAGATGTGCTTAAATCTAGTACATCCAACGACACAACCGCATTTTCAGGCATATCTAAATCCGAAAAAGTGATAGTACCACTTTGGTCTTTTGTGATTTCATATAATTCATAGTCTGCTAGATTTAATCGGTAGGCAACATCTTTCTTTTTCTCTACCGTAAAAGTCAAACTGTTATCTGAAACTGTAGATAATTCTGGTGTTTTCAGCTTGCGATCCTCATCAATCTTTATTCCTGTTTTTTGTTCTATAAATTGTTGTAGATTATCATTGCCGAGGATATTTTCTAGTTTTTGATTTTCATGCTCTGTCCGCATATAGAATGCCTCATTCGTATAAACATCGTCGAAATCGGCTTCATCTGCTGCTCCGTATAACAGAACATAATCATCAGCAAATATTTCTTGCGGGTACCATTCATGTGCCGAAACAGAGTAATGCAAGAATGAATTCCAAAGTACAGGCATATAATTGAGCCCTCTTAGTTTTGCCCATTTTGAAAACGGAAAATGGTGAGAAGGAAAATAATAATAGGCAAAATGATGACCGTACTCATGTGATAATGTATCTCGGTATTCGCGTGCATCAGAATGTTCATTACCATTGTAAAGGGTAATGCTGCTAATCAAAGGATGGTATATGCCAGTAATCATACTATTTGAAGGCGAGGGACCGTCCATGACTCGAACTTCCTGCAAAAGGTTAAATTCCTCACCATGTTTATTTTTAGTTAACTCTTTATATAATTCTTCTAATTGTAATTCATCCCAATTTTGCGAGTAACTTAGGAATGAAGTCCCTTCCGGCGATACATATTTGGCATAATAGGAAGGGTTATACGATTTTGGGTCCAAGCTTAGTAAAATAGGAAGACTGCAAAATAATAATAAAAAAACAATAACTTTTTTCTTCATGTTCGTACTCACTCCCATAAGTCATTTTATCATTCTTAAACCCAATGAATCTCTGTTTTATTTTGCCAGATTGAATTCCTCGATTATAATGGGAAAGGAAGAATTTAAACTTATAGTATAGGTTGGTGAAGAAAATGAATCGTGTTGTTATCGTAACGGGAGCAGCAAACGGGATCGGTAAAGGGATTGTAAAAGCGTATGCAGATATTGGGTCTAAGGTTGTTTTAGCAGATTTGGATGCTGAGGCTGGTAGTAAACTTTCAAGAGAAATTAACGAACAGGGCTCTGAAGCTATTTTTATCAAAACAGATGTAAGAAGCGAACAGGATATCCTCAAATTGGTAAACCAAACTTTTCAAACATATGGTAAAATTGATATTTTAATAAACAATGCCGGGAAAAATCTATTCAAGTCACCATTCGATGTAACAGTTGAAGAATGGGATGATGTAATCAATACAAATTTGCGAAGTGTTTTCCTTTGTTCGAGAGAAGCCGCAAAATATATGAAAGAATCTGGTGGCTCAATTGTTAATATTGCTTCTACGAGAGCGATCATGTCTGAACCTCACTCTGAAGGCTATGCAGCAACAAAGGGCGGAATCGTTGCAATTACTCATGCACTTGCTGCTTCATTATCGGAATATCGAATTACGGTTAATGCAATTTCTCCAGGATGGATTGAAACGGGTGACTATGAGGAACTTCGAAAAATGGACCACGACCAACATTTTTCAAAACGAGTCGGAAATCCAGCGGATATTGCGAGTGCATGTCTTTACTTGACCGATCCGAAGAATAATTTTGTTAATGGAATTAATCTTGTCGTAGACGGTGGAATGACAAGAAAAATGATATATGAGGAGTAACATAGAGAGGAAGCTTTAAATTTATGAAACTAGTATCTTGGAATGTAAATGGATTAAGGGCTTGTGTCAAAAAAGGATTTTTAGATTATTTTCACGAAATGGATGCCGATATTTTTTGTGTACAGGAAACAAAACTTCAAGAAGGCCAAATTGAATTAGAGCTTGATGGCTATCATCAATATTGGAATTATGCACTTAAAAAAGGGTATTCAGGGACTGCTGTATTTACAAAAGAGAAGCCACTCTCGGTTTCTTATGGTGTTGGTGATGAGAATGAAGAAGCTGAAGGACGAATTCTTACTTTAGAATTTTCTGATTTTTATTTAATCAATGTTTACACACCGAATTCACAACGAGATCTTGCACGGCTTGATTTCCGCCTCGACTGGGAGGATCGTATGCGCAACTATCTCATTCATTTAAATGAAAAAAAGCCAATTGTCCTTTGTGGCGATTTAAATGTTGCTCATTCCGCCATCGATTTAAAGAATGCAAAGTCGAATCGAGGAAATTCTGGATTCACTGATCAAGAACGCAGTAAAATGACTGATTTACTAAACTCTGGTTTTGTGGATTCCTTCAGACATTTTTATCCAGATATGACCGATCAATATACATGGTGGAGTTATATGCGAAATGTCCGTGAAAAGAATATTGGGTGGCGTATTGATTACTTTATCGTTTCCGAACAGTTTACGGACGGTTTAAAGGATTCTCAAATCCATTCCCACGTCATGGGCAGCGATCATTGCCCAGTCGTTTTGTTAATTGAAGAGTAGATAAAATTTTAAGGAATACTTTAAAGTAGGACAAACATAGATTACAATAAGAATGCTTATCGTTTTGTGATAATAGCATCTTATTTGGAGGTTAACATGCAAAACTGGATTACGGATTTTATGGATCAATTTGGGTATTTTGGAATTTTTCTCTTAATTGCACTAGAAAATATCTTCCCACCGATTCCATCTGAGGTCATTTTAACTGCTGGTGGATTTATGACTACAATAACAAAATTAACCGTGACAGGGGTTATAATTGCCGCAACAATCGGTTCGGTTGTAGGGGCGATTATCCTTTACGGAATTGGTCGTTTACTTGATGTGGAGCGCTTGGAGAAAATTGTTGATCGTTATGGTCGCTTTTTACGGGTAACAAAAGAGGATATTCATAAAGCAGACGCCTGGTTTGATAAGTACGGATATTGGACTGTATTTTTCTGCCGTATGGTTCCATTAATTAGAAGTTTGATCTCAATTCCAGCCGGGATGTCGAATATGAACTTTTGGATGTTCATTTTATTTACGACACTTGGAACATTAATCTGGAATGTGATTCTTGTGATGTTAGGAGCTATGTTCGGAGAATCTTGGGATGTCATAGTTCATTACATGGACATATACTCAAATATTACGTATGCATTAATCGCGTTAGCGGGAATTGGATTTCTTGTTATCTTTTTCACCAAGAGAAGATCTAAAACGAGATAATAAAAAAGGAGTACATTATATCTGATGGAGATTATTGAAATTATTAAAGCCATAATTTTAGGAATGGTTGAAGGACTCACAGAATTTGCACCTGTTTCTTCAACAGGACACATGATTATCGTTGATGATATGTGGCTAAAAACACAGGAGTTTCTTGGGAAGTACCCCGCCAATACATTTAAGGTTGTCATCCAACTTGGCTCTATTTTAGCTGTTGTTGTTGTATTTAAAGACCGGTTTATTGATTTATTAGGTCTCAATCGCAAAAATAAAATCGTTCCAGTTGGAGCAAAGCATTTACGATTAACACATATTATTGTTGGCTTAATTCCAGCTGGCGTACTAGGTGTTTTATTTGAGGATACAATTGATGATTATTTATTTACAACAGAAACAGTATTAATAGGACTAGTTATTGGTGCGATTTTAATGATTATTGCAGACCGTTACAGTAAAAACCATCCTAATACGCAAACCGTCGATCAAATTACGTATAAACAAGCCTTAACCGTAGGACTCATTCAATGTTTATCCTTATGGCCAGGCTTTTCACGATCAGGTGCCACCATTTCAGGTGGTGTTCTGGTAGGATTAAGCCATAGAGCAGCAGCCGATTTTACTTTTATCATGGCCGTACCAATTATGGCGGGTGCAAGCGGAATCTCCCTTCTTAAAAACATTGAGTATTTTCAAATGGATGCACTTCCTGTATTCATTGCAGGGTTCATTAGTGCTTTCATATTCGCTCTTATTTCAATTCGATTCTTCTTACGTTTAATTGATAAGATTAAGTTATTGCCTTTCGCGATTTACCGCATTGTTCTAGCCGCTGTCATTTATTTTGTATTTTTATAAGTTGAAAACATCTCTATTTAGGGATGTTTTTTTTATGGCTCTTCATATTACGGTCAATTTTGTGTAAAATATGGAAAAGTTCCAAACTTGTACAAAAATACTAGAAAAAGGGGAGATCAATGATTAGCTCGCGAAAATATTTTTTATTTGCGATCCTGCTGCTTGTCATCACAATTATGCCATCCATGCACCCACAACAAGAAAAGGCAATTGCAAATGTGAGCCAAAATCAAGTGCTTGGGCAACTGAATCAACTTGTCATGAATGAACCGAACTTAAAAGGAGCAATTGCCGGGATAAGTGTTAGATCCGCAAATACTGGACAAGTTTTGTTTGAACACGCTGGCGATGTCAGGCTTAGACCCGCATCCAATTTAAAGCTTATAACGGCCGCAACGGCTTTATCAGCCCTTGGTGGAAATTATCAATTTTCAACCGAAATCCTTACAGATGGAAAACTCGATGGAAACAAATTAACCGGAAATCTCTATCTGAAAGGTAAGGGAGATCCCACTTTGCTTCAGGAAGATTTGGATTTACTAGCGAAAAAAATTAAAAAATCTGGAGTCGATGTGATATTTGGAAATGTGATTGCTGATGATACTTGGTATGATGATGAGCGATACTCAACGGATTTAACCTGGACTGATGAAACCTATTATTATGGAGCGGCTGTATCGGGACTAACTGCATCTCCGAATAAGGATTATGATTCAGGAACATTAATTGTAGAAGTGTCACCCGGAAAGAAAGTCGGAGCTAAAGCTACAATTACCTTACAACCATCCAGCAATTACGTAAAAATTATCAATCACACAAAAACCGTTCGAAAAGATGAAAAGATAAGCATCAATATCATTCGTGCACATGGGGAGAATGTGATTAGTATTGAAGGGACTATTCCAATTAATGCGAAACCTGTTCAAGAATGGATGACCGTGTGGGAACCAACTGGATACGTATTGGATCTATTTAAGAAGTCATTAGCAAAGCAAGAAATCCATGTGATAGGAACGGAAGGGATTGCTAAAACACCTAGTACTGCGGTACTCCTTGCGTCAGACCATTCAATACCACTGAATGAACTCCTTATTCCGTTTATGAAGCTAAGCAACAATGGCCATGGCGAAACATTAGTAAAAGAGATGGGACGTCATCGTTATGGAGAGGGTAGCTGGGAAAAAGGGATAAATGTTGTGAAGGAAGAACTTCGTAAAATAGGTGTAGACCCAAGTAGTATGGTAATTAGAGATGGTTCAGGTATTTCGCATGTGAATTTGGTTTCTGCAAATGATATCTCAAAGCTTCTCTACTCCGCCCAAAAGCAAGAGTGGTTTCCAACGTTTTTACACTCATTACCGGTTGCAGGAAATAGTGAACGTCTTGTTGGTGGTTCTTTACGATATCGATTGAAAAGTCCCGGGATGGAAGGGAAGGTAAAAGCGAAAACAGGAACAATCACAACGGTGAGTTCATTATCAGGCTACATGAAAACAAGAAGTGGGGAAGACCTGATTTTTTCAATCCTATTAAATAATCTAATGAACGACGCCCACGGAAAGCCAATCGAAGATAAAATTGTCACATTATTATATGAATATTAAAAGCAGGCTCCCATGGCCTGCTTTTTCACATTGATTTATTCAGCTTTACCTGCTTCAATTTCGATTGAAATTTTCACTTGGTCTCCAACTAGAACCCCACCAGTTTCAAGTGCTGCATTCCAGACTAAACCATAGTCACTGCGGTTAAGCTGACCATTTGCACTAAAACCAACTTTTTCATTTCCCCATGGATCTTTTCCTGCACCCTCAAACACAACTTGGAAAGTTTCAGTTCGTGTTGTACCACGAATGGTTAAATCACCTGTAACATCGTATTCTCCATCATCTGTTTTTACGATTGAAGTTGATTTGAACGTCATTGATGGATGGTTTTCAACATCAAAGAAGTCAGCTGAACGAAGGTGGTTATCTCGATCTTCATTCTTTGTATTAATACTTGTAAGGTCTATTTTGAATTCAATATTAGCTGTTGTTAAGTCGGCTGGATCTGCTTCAATTATAGCTTCAAAGTTTTCAAAAGAACCTTTTACCTTTGCAATCATCATGTGTTTTACAGAAAAATCAATACTACTGTGGGATGTATCTACTGCCCATTTAGTGTTTGCCATTATAAATTCCTCCTAATAATATTATTTCAGTATTATTTATCTTGAATTCGAGATATATTACTTTAAGATAAATTATAATGGGTAATTTTGTTAATGTCAATATAAAAAAAGAATATTTTTTTAAGCATGATTTTCGCTTGAATTTGTATCTCATAGTAAAATAAGCATAATGGGGATAAGAGAAGGGAAATTTAATAAAATAATGTTCGTTTCTTTTGATCATTGGAGGTATTTATTATGGTAGTTGAGATTTTAATTTTAGTCGTTTTGATTCTACTTAATTCATTTTTTGCTGCTTCGGAAATGGCCATGGTTTCTTTAAATGATAATAAAGTAAAGATGATGGCAGACAGTGGAGATAAAAAAGCAATTTTATTACATAGACTTCTGTCAAATCCCAGTAGATTTTTAGCCACAATTCAAATTGGTATTACGTTAGCAGGGTTTCTAGCGAGTGCCTTTGCAGCAGGAAGCTTTGCTACATATTTAACAAACTGGCTAGTCGATATCGGTCTTCCGGTTGCACCTAGTATTATTGATTCCCTTTCAGTGATAGTGATTACCCTTATTTTATCTTACTTCACTTTAGTCATTGGGGAACTGGTACCGAAAAGACTGGCGTTACAAAAGGCAGAACAGATTTCATTAATTGCAGCTAGGCCTTTAACCATCTTATCAAAGGTCACAGCACCATTCGTTAAACTATTAACCCTATCAACGAATGGACTTGTTCGTTTATTTGGGGTCGATCCTAATGCGGAAGATGAGAATGTGACAGAAGAAGAAATTCGAATGATGGTTGATGTAGGGAAAGAAAGAGGCACCATTCAAGAATCAGAGAAATTCATGATCAATAATATTTTTGAATTTGATAACAAAACGGTTTCAGACATTATGACACATCGGACGAATATTATTGCGATTCCACTTGATTACACATTAAAAGAAATCATTCATCTTGTAACAGTTGAAAAATATACTCGCTTTCCAGTATATGATGAAAGCATTGATCAGATTGTGGGTATTTTACATTCAAAAGAACTAATAAAATTTGTCGACGACTGTAATGATTTATCGTTTAATTTAAAAGATTTACTAAGAGATCCTTATTTTGTTTTAGAATCAAAGCATACGAATGAATTATTTAAGGAAATGCAAAAGAACAATATTCATATGGCCATTGTGATTGATGAATATGGTGGGACCGATGGGATTGTTACTATTGAGGATTTAATCGAGGAAATCGTCGGAAATATTTTTGACGAATACGATGAATACACGATAGAGGATGAGGAATACATCCAACTTGATGAAAATACATACTCTATGGCTGGAACAATCAATTTATATGAAGTGGAGGATCTTCTAAAAATTGACTTTCCAACAGATGAATATGACACCTTGAGTGGTTTTGTGATCGGTCAATTAGGATATATTCCAACAGGAGATGTTCATCCGGAAATTGACTACGAAAATCATACCTTTAAAGTAATCGAAATGGATGAAAAACGGATAATGAGAATAAAGGTGATTAAGAATGCTGTTTTATTTGAAAAAGTAGAAGAATAAGATTGACGATGATAGGATGGTTACGGATTTTGTTTAAATAAAAATCAAAAGCACGATAAAGAAAGGGTGTTCCAAAAAAACTGGAACACCCTTATTAAATGATTCCCATACTATCTAAGAACACAATGATGATGACAACTGGTACTACATATCGAATCATAAAAAACCAAGCTTTTAATAAAGAAATAGGAACACTACTGCCCATTTGCATCTCCTTATAAAGGGTAGTCCGTGGAAATTTAAACGAAACAAAAAGAGATACAGAGAAAGCTCCAACCGGTAATAGAATATTACTTACAAGATAATCTGCAAAATCAAAGATTGATTTTCCAAACAGTTGAACATCATTCAATACTCCAAATGAGAGAGCTGATGGCACACCCACAATAAAAATAAAAACACCTGCCATCCAGGTGGTTAATTTTCGATTATGGTAATTTCCTTTCGTTAAAATCGCTACTATTAATTCTAGCATCGAAAATGCTGAGGTGAGGGTGGCAAATAAAAACAATAGAAGGAAGGCAACTAAAAACACCATACCAAATGGCATATTGCTAAATACACTCGGTAATACATTAAATAAGAGAACAGGTCCTGCATCCGGCTCTAAACCAAATGCAAATACAGCTGGAAAAATGGCCAATCCAGCCAAAAGTGTAACAAGGATATTTAATAACACAATCGTATATGCGGACTGTATTAAATTTTCCTTTTTCGAAAGATAGGAGCTATAGGTTAACATTGTACAAGCACCAATACTTAATGCGAAAAAGGATTGTCCCAAAGCAAAAAGAATCGTGTCAGATGTCAGAGATGAAAGGGAAGGTTTTAGAATAAACAAGATTCCCTCAAGAGAGTTTTCAAGTGTAATCGAACGAATGATAATGACAATAAAAAGGATGAAAAGGGCAGGCATCATCCATTTATTTGCTTTTTCTATTCCGGCTTGAACTCCTTTAGCCACTACAAGTATCGTAACTAACATAAATACAAGTTGGGCAAAGACAACCAGGAATGGATTTGAAATTGTTTCTCCAAAATAACTTCCATACTCTGTTTCAGTCAAACCATTCAAATTCCCAATACTACCGCTAACCAAATAAATAATAATCCAACCACCAACCACACTATAAAAAGAGAGCAAAATTGCATTTGTAAAAAAGCCAAGACGGCCCACAAGGTGCCATTTCGTGTTTGGAGCTAATTCTTTGAATGCTTGAATTGGGCTTTTTTGTGTAGACCTGCCGATTACAAATTCAGCTAATAAAAGTGGTAGACCGATTAACAGTGTGAAAAAAAGAAATATTATGAAAAAAATGCCGCCACCACTAGTTCCAGCGACATAAGGGAATTTCCAAATAGCCCCTAATCCGATAGCAGATCCTGCTGCTGCTAAAATAAAGCTTATTTTCGAAGACCATTGTTCAGTTTGCTTCAATCGAATACCTCCGTTGCCACTACATATTGTCTATTATTTGATTAAGTAAAAAAATTAAAACGTATTATTACAGGAAAACAAAAATTCATCTTTTGCTTTCCTAAAAAAATATAACCTGAAAGTGTAAAATGTTCAGAAAATAATTGACGCAAAGCAAGTAGAATGATAATATTACGATTAACCAATGACATACATTAACGCTTTTTTGCTTTACTGCGGTGAAACGGATATGTATGAAAATTATTATTCTAGTAAAATAATAAAATACTAGAATGGACAAAAAAGTAAAGGATATTAAGGGGGATTATGCATGAAAGGTTCAAGTAAAATTGTAGGAGTGTTATTAGCTGGTTTCCTGGCATTAGCAGGATGCAGCACATCAGATAACACATCAGGTGATGCTGGTAACGGCAATGAAAAAGAGCAGTTTGTAGTTGGTATTACGCAATATGCACCACATACTTCATTAGATGCTGCGACTGAAGGTTTCATTAAGGCTTTAGAAGATGAAGGATTCAAAGAAGGCGAAAATTTAAAAATTGATTCACAAAATGCACAAGGTGAGCAAAGCAATACGGCAACAATTGCCCAAAACCTTGTTGGTAACAATGTAGATTTAATTTTTGCGAACGCAACACCTAGTGCAATGGCTGCACTTAATGCTACAAGTGACATTCCAATTATTTTTACTTCTGTAACAGATCCAGTTGGTGCTGGGTTAGTAGAAGCATTTGACAAGCCAGGAGACAATATTACGGGTACAACTGATAACCACCCTGATGCTACAAAAACAACCATCAACTTTATCACGGGGGAAATGGGAGCAAAGAAAATTGGTGTAGTCTATAACTCTGGTGAACAAAACTCTGTTGTGCAAGTCGAGCAAGTAAAAGAATTTGCAGAACAAGATGGAGCGGAACTAGTTGAAGTGTCGGTTTCTACAACTGCTGAAGTAAAACAAGCAGCAGAAAGTTTAGTTGGTCGTGTAGATGCCATCTATATTCCAACTGATAACACTGCAGTTCAAGCTCTAGATTCTATTATTGCGGTAGCAAATGAAAAGGATATTCCATTATTCGTTGGTGAACTTGACTCCATGAAAGCTGGAGGATTTGCAGCTAGCGGATTTGAATACTACGATATTGGATACCAATCAGGACTAATGGCTGCTAAGATTCTAAAAGGTGAGAAGAAGGCTTCTGAAATTCCAGTTGAACTTCCAAACAGCCTCCAGCTTTTCATTAACAAAAAAGCAGCGGAAGAACAAGGAATTGAAATTAAACCTGAATGGAAAGAGATTGCTGACATCTACGAAGGAAATTAATAGTGTTGCTCAAAAAATAACATTTTTTTAACAACACTTACTTTAAGAAAGGATGATTCAACATGTTTACGGCATTATTTGGGGCATTTGAATCAGGAATCATCTATGCAATCATGGCAATTGGTGTATACCTGTCCTTCCGTATACTTGATTTTCCAGACTTGACGGTCGACGGCAGCTTCGTTACAGGAGCTGCTGTTTCCGCCATTTTGATCACAAATGGAGTAAATCCTTTTATTGCAACGCTTCTAGCACTTGTTGCCGGGTTTATTGCAGGTAGTATCACAGGATTACTGCACACGGTTGGAAAAATTAATGCATTACTATCTGGTATTTTGATGATGATCGCCCTTTATTCAATCAACCTACGAATTATGGGGAAATCAAATGTTTCACTGTTAAACATTGATACAACATTCACTAATGTTTCTGGTGTATCTGCTTCGTCCGGAGTAGACTCATTTTTCAACTCAATTTTTACAGCAATCGGGTTAGGTAATAGCCATCCAAAAACATGGGGCATCCTGCTTTTCATGATTGTTGTTACATTTGTCATTAAAATCTTAATCGACCTTTTCCTTCGTACGGAAATTGGTCTTGCAGTAAGGGCAACTGGTGATAACAAAAAAATGATTTCCAGCTTTTCTGCTAACACAAACCTCATGACCATTCTTGGGTTAGGTCTTTCCAATGCTCTAGTAGCATTTTCAGGTTCACTCATTGCACAGCAAGGTGGCTTTGCAGATGTAGGTATGGGTATTGGGATGATCGTAATTGGCTTAGCTTCCGTTATTATTGGTGAAGCTCTATTTGGTGCCAAAACAATCGCAAGGGCAACACTGGCAGTTATTGGAGGAGCAATCATTTATCGTATTGTTGTGTCACTTGCATTACGTGTGGAATTCTTACAGCCAGGTGATATGAAATTAATTACAGCGATTATCGTGATTATAGCGCTAGTCCTTCCTAAAATTCTTGAAGGAACAAAAGAGAAAAACAGACGGGCAAAACGACAACAACAGCTTTTACAAATGAACAAGGCACCTTCAGAAAGAAAGGGTGAGGCAAGTGCTACACTTAAATCAAATTCATAAAATCTTTAATGAAGGTACACCTGATCAAAAAATAGCTCTTGATTGGACAAATCTGCAGTTGAAAGAAGGAGATTTTGTAACTGTCATTGGGAGTAATGGTGCCGGAAAATCCACATTAATGAATGTGATATCTGGTGTGCTAATTCCTGATGCTGGTTCTGTTGAAATCGCCAATAAAGATGTAACATTCTTACCAGAGCATAAACGCGCTAAGCTTATTGGACGTGTATTCCAGGATCCAATGGCAGGAACTGCACCAAATATGACAATTGAAGAGAACCTTGCAATGGCATATTCACGAAATAAGAACCGAAGTTTGCGTAAAGGGGTTACGAAGAAACGCAAGGACTACTTCAAAGAAGTTCTAGAATCGCTTAACTTAGGTTTAGAGAATCGTCTCTCTGCAAAAGTAGGTTTGTTATCAGGCGGAGAACGTCAAGCATTGTCTCTTTTAATGGCAACCTTCACAGAGCCGTCGATCCTGTTACTCGATGAACATACAGCAGCACTCGATCCATCACGTGCAGAACTGATTACGAATTTAACAAAGGAAATCGTATCAAAATATAATCTTACAACACTTATGGTCACTCACAACATGCAGCAAGCTCTTGACTTAGGTAATCGTCTGATCATGATGGATAAAGGACAAATAATTTTAGAAGTTGATGAACAGGAAAAAATGAATTTGACTGTTGATCAATTGCTAAATGAATTCCAACGAATCAGAGGCGCAAAAATGACAAATGACCGTGCACTACTTTCGTAATAGGTGAAACTTCAATCAGTGGGGTTTTACAGTTCGTTAATGAAGGTTAAATGAAAAAACGGCCGCTTTATCACGAAGCGGTCGCTTTTTTATGCTGTTGATTGATTTTCGACAAACTGCTGTTTTTCCCTTTCCACTTCCATCGAAGACACGATATAGGCAAACCCATTTAATACGAAAATAACGACATTCGATTGTACTCGTTCTGTTTCCCCTAAATACGTATTCATAAAGATAATACCGGAGTAAAGTACTACAAAAAATAATGCAATTTTATTCATTATTACCATTCGACGACAACTCCTTTGCTATTGGGATTATTATTATTCTATTTAGAATCGGTGTGTCCTATGAGCTAAATCCCAATAAACAATGTTAAAATGGATAAACGTCTTGTCATATGTGTCCAATCAAGTCGTTCACTTTCCCATATTTTAATGTATAAGCTTGAGTGAAAATAGAAGTGAAAATAGAAGACGTCAAGTAATCAATGCAGACAGAGTAATTATCAATGCTGATGAGGTAATTATCATTGAAACAAATGACAAAAGAAGACATCACAGACGTGACTTTGATGATGTAGGTGGTGTTGAAGACCGCAGACGCAATCATGATCATGAAGAAGGTCCTCAAGAAAATGAGCGTAGAAGAATGTTTCCATGGTATTTTTTAAGAAATAATATGGGTGTTTTAAAACTTTGGAATACCTTTTTTGATTGTATCCAAAATTTACTTCCATGTTCGGAAATTTTTTCACGGATCGGGCAAGAATGTGTATAATAGGTACGGATTGTATTTAATAGAAGGGTGGCAATTTAAGAATGAATATTACCGGATATTCGGTTGAAAAATTAAAGGATCCGACTGGAATTTTAGAGGGCGACCGTTATGAATTCTTTTTGGATATTGAAGTTCCAGAAGATGATGAATTATATTCTGAACATGGAATTGAGTTAAAAGTGATTTATGCGGTTGATAGTACGGGCGAGCGAATTGCCCAATATTATATTTATGAAAGAAGTACTGAAAAAGTACTTGATTTTGAGCTTGAAGAAGAAGAAGAAGATGCTGTGAATGAGTTTTGTAAGGTACATTTACATGAAGAAAATGAATAAATATGTCTAAAATTGTTTATGAAAAATCAATCTTTGTGTAAAATGAAAGAGTACATCATACATACTAAGCAATAAGGAGTAATGAAAAAATGGAAAAAGTACTTATTTTTGGTCATAAAAACCCAGATACTGATACAATTTGCTCTGCAATCGCATATGCAGAACTTAAGAAGAAACTTGGTTTAGATGCTGAGCCCGTGCGTTTAGGAGAAGTAAACAGTGAAACACAATATGCATTGAATTACTTTAACACTGAAGCACCGCGTTTGGTCGAAAATGTAGCCAATGAAGTCCAAGAGGTTATTTTAGTGGACCACAATGAACGCCAACAAAGTGCAGATGGACTTGAAAATGTAAAAATTAAAGAAGTAATCGATCACCATCGTGTTGCTAATTTCGAAACAAGTGATCCATTGTATTTCCGAGTAGAGCCAGTTGGTTGCACAGCAACGATACTTAACAAGCTTTATAAAGAAAATAATGTTGAAATTACTAAAGAGGCTGCAGGCTTAATGCTTTCAGCGATAATTTCTGACTCCCTATTATTCAAATCACCAACTTGCACGGAGGAAGATGTTCAAGCAGCTCGTGAATTAGCAGAAATTGCTGGAGTTGACGCTGATAGCTATGGACTTGAAATGTTAAAAGCCGGTGCTAATGTAAGTGATAAGTCTGCCGAACAATTAGTTTCATTAGATTCCAAAGAATTCTCAATGAATGGCAAAAAAGTTCAAATTGCTCAAGTTAACGTTGTAGACCCACAGGATGTACTTGCAAGACAAAGTGAGCTTGAAGAAGTGATGAATCAACAAATCAATGATAACGGACTTGATTTATTCTTACTTGTCATAACAGACATATTGAACAATGACTCGGTAGGACTCGCAGTAGGTGCGAAAACCGCTGCAGTAGAAAAAGCATTTAATGTTAGTCTTGAAAACAAAACAGCAGAATTAAAAGGTGTTGTTTCACGTAAGAAACAAGTTGTTCCAGTCCTAACGGAAGCTTTCAATAGCCTATAATAAGAAATAAGCCCTCAAGAAGCCAGTAGCTTTCGAGGGCTTATTTTTTAATAATCATCTGCTATTAACTGTCGATCTAAATAAGTTTCAATCAGTTCACTTATCTGATACGAAACCTGTGGCAGGTCATAATTTTCAAAAACATGCTCACATGATTCTTTATAGGCCATTGTTTCATCGTAATGATTCATATGCCTTTCAATGTCCTCAGGACCATCTCCGCGTTTCTTCTGACGTTCATGTACGGTATCGCGATCAGCATACACAAAGATTCGAATTGCATGCTCTCCATACATTTGCTTCAAAAGGTCAGCCCCTTCTGGGTTAAGCGTTAAGTAAACCACCTTATGCTTCTTGAAGATATTTACTATGTCAATTTCACGTATTCCATAAAAATGTCCATCAATTTCAACACTTTCCAGAAATTCATTTTGCTGCATCATTTGGTGAAAGGTTTCTTTACTTACGAAGTGGTAATCTTCTCCGTTGTTTTCAAAAGGGCGGGGGCTTCGAGTTGTGAATGAGGGAACGGTTGGCATATCAAATGCTGTGGCAACCATTTTACCTAAAGTTTTCCTACCAGAGCCATCTGGACCGGTGTAAATAAAAATCCTCTCTTTGTCCTTTAATTTGTACATAGGATTCCTCCTTCTAATTTGATTTTACATGCACGTTAGTTGTAATATTCTGTTTTTTTATTATAGCATAAAAAAATAATTTTAGCCCACTCATAATGTTAATTTTTTGTGTATTTAAAATTTTCAATACAACATATGACATTTATCATGTAATTAACGTGACACATGTGTCTAGCGTAAAGCTTTATTCTCCTATACCATTAGAAATGTAGACAAAGCTGGTGATTAGAAAGTTTGAAATATGACATTTATCATGTAATCTACATGACACCTGTGTCTAGCGTTAGACTTTTTTCTTCTATACCATTAGAAATATAGAAATATGCTTGCGATAAGTTAGCAAAATAACTTATTAATTTTGAAATTATGACTAAAAATATGAACTGAGAATGAAGAAAGGAATCGATTATATGAACAAATTAGATCAAAAAAGCTTAAGAAAACAAGTGGCTCCATATGAAAAATCAAATTTTAAGGCTAGTCTGTTTCAGTTGTTCAACACATTAATTCCGTATCTTGGGTTATGGGTTTTGGCCTATTATTCATTAAACATTTCCTATATCTTGACATTTGTAATCAGCGTGATTGCAGCAGGATTTCTTGTACGGATTTTTATCATTTTCCATGACTGCTGTCACCACTCATTCTTTAAAAATCGAAAGGCAAATAAAATCATTGGTACCCTTTGTGGAATTTTAACGTTATTTCCTTATAGTAAATGGGGGCATGACCATTCAGTCCACCATGCAACGAGCTCAAACCTAGATAAGCGCGGGACAGGTGATATTTGGGTTATGACGGTTGAAGAATACATGGAAGCATCTGCTTGGCAACGCCTTTGTTACAGAATATATCGAAACCCTTTTGTAATGTTTATTTTAGGACCAATTTTTGTATTTTTAATTGAAAATCGTTTTAACAGAAAAAAAGCGCGAAAGAATGAACGTCTCAACACATATATTACTAATTTAGGGATCGTTGGCCTCGCCACTATTTTATGTTTGGCAATCGGCTGGCAGTCATTTTTACTTGTACAAGGAACAATTTTTATGGTTTCTGGGATTGCAGGTGTTTGGTTGTTTTATGTTCAGCATACATTTGAAGATTCCTATTTCGAGGAAGATGAAAAGTGGGAATATGTAAAGGCTGCGGTAGAAGGTAGTTCTTTTTATAAGCTTCCAAAACCGCTACAGTGGTTAACGGGGAATATCGGGTATCATCATGTTCATCACTTAAGCCCTCGTGTTCCAAATTACAAACTTGAAGAAGTGCACAATCAAACAACGCCACTTCAGCATGTACCAACCATTACGTTAAAAACAAGTTTAAAATCATTAAAATTCCGACTTTGGGATGAAGAAGAAAAAGTGTTTGTTGGCTATGGTAAAATAAAAGAAATGGTTGCAAACCAAAAAGATGTAAAAAAGATTCCCAGCTTAGAAAAATAAGCTGGGTTTTCCTGTATTATGTTATGATACTAAAAACACAAATTAAATGAGGGTATGTCCTATGAAGAAAACAATATTCCAAAAATGGTCGGGAGTCTCACCTTATATTTGGGCTGTAATTAGTATCCTGCCATTCTATTTTATCTTCCAATCGTCGTCAACAGCTGAAATTATTGCTGGTCTCATCTTAACGGTCATATTTTTCATTTCATTACGTTTTGCTTTTATCTCGAAAAGATGGGCGATTTATTTATGGACTTCCATCTTAATCGGTATTTCGTTAACCATGTCTATTCTGTTTGCCTTTATCTATTTTGCATTCTACATTGCATACTACAATGGGAATATCAAAAACCGGGTTGCTTTTTTAACGTTATATATCATTCATCTAGTCGCCACAACATTTTCGATTAACTATAATCTCGTAATACAGGACGAAATTTTTTTAACTCAATTGCCATTTAACATTATTATTTGGATTAGCGTAATCCTCTTGCCATTTAATATATATAATAAAAAGAAACAAGAGAAGCTCGAAGAACAACTTGAAGATGCAAATAAACGAATTGCAGAATTAGTAAAACAAGAAGAACGCCAGAGAATTGCAAGGGACCTTCATGATACATTAGGTCAAAAACTTTCATTAATAGGCTTAAAAAGTGATTTAGCAAGGAAACTCATACATAAAGATCCAGAAAAAGCACGTAATGAATTAAAGGATGTGCAGCAAACAGCACGGACAGCTTTGAATGAGGTTCGAAAAATGGTATCGCAAATGCGTGGAATACGAATTAAGGAAGAGATTGTACGTGTAAAAGAATTACTACGTGCTGCTGATATTGAATTTGAGTTCAGAGATGTATCATTAAGGAATGTTTCATTATTCTACGAAAATATCATTAGCATGCTTATAAAAGAAGCGGTCAATAATGTAGTGAAGCATAGTAAAGCAACCCGTTGTACAATTGAGATCATTCAATCTGAAGAAGAAATTTGTTTAGCGATTAAGGATAACGGGATTGGTACCATTCCAGATAAGGATGTAATAGATGGTCATGGATTACAAGGTATGAGAGAGCGTTTAGATTTTGTAAACGGGAGTTTAGAAATAATAACGAAAGATGGCACTACATTAATTATTAAAATACCAAATGTACGTAAGAAGGTAGAAGTGGAGGGTCTGTTATGATTCGAATCGTGATTGCGGAAGACCAAAGGATGGTCCTTGGGGCATTAGGTTCACTCCTAAACTTAGAGGACGACATGGAAGTAATTGGGATGGCAAATAATGGGCAAGAAGCGATATCACTAGTGAAGGAGCTGAATCCAGATATCTGTATGATGGATATTGAAATGCCATTAAAAACAGGACTTGAGGCTGCTGAGGAGTTAAAGGAAACAGACTGTAAAGTGATTATATTAACAACTTTTGCCCGTACTGGATATTTTCAGCGAGCTTTGAAAGCTGGGGTGAAGGGCTACCTATTAAAAGATAGTCCAAGCGACGAATTAGCTGACTCAATTCGTAGTGTAATGAATGGAAAACGCGTCTATGCACCTGAGTTAATGGATGATTTATACGCAGATGAAAATCCATTAACAGAGCGTGAGCTTGAAGTGCTTGAACTAGTTGCAGACGGACTGAATACAAAGGAAATTGCAGATGAATTACGAATTAAAGCAGGTACTGTCAGAAATTATATTTCTACCATCTTAGATAAGCTTGAAGTGAAAAATCGCATTGAAGCGATCACACAATCAAAAGAAAAAGGTTGGTTTAAGTAAGAACAATGATGAAATTTTTCATTGAAAAATAGATACTAGAGGAATAAAATAAGGGTGCAATACATTTCGTTTTAGGGTGGAATGATCATGGGAAACCTTGGTTTCGGAGAATTACTATTAATTATCTTTTTTGCCTTACTTGTATTTGGACCTAAAAAGCTTCCTGAGCTTGGAAAGGCTGCAGGTACAACACTGCGAGAATTTAAAAAGGCAACAAAAGGCATTCTTGATGATGAAGATGCTGAATCAAAATCAAAATAAGAAACTGGAATGGGAGAGGAAAAAGAGCCTCTCTTTTTTTGATTTTAGTTATCTTCTTATTTGAAAATCGGACAAACGTGTGAGAAACTATTAATGGTAAATCTTTCAATTTAGAGGAGGATATATATGGTAAAAAGTCTTCAAGATACTACAACATTACATAATGGAGTAAAGATGCCGTGGTTTGGCCTAGGTGTTTTTAAAGTACAAGAGGGGCAAGAAGTGATTGACGCTGTCAAGTGGGCTATCAAACATGGCTATAAAAGTATTGACACTGCAGCAGTCTATAAAAATGAAGAAGGTGTCGGACAGGCTATACGCGAATCCGGAATCAATAGAGAAGAATTATTTGTTACATCCAAGGTTTGGAACAGTGACCAGGGCTATGAAACTACATTACAAGCCTTTGAAACAAGCCTACAAAAACTAGGACTAGACTACCTTGATTTATACCTTATTCACTGGCCTGGAAAAGATAAATATATTGAAACATGGCATGCGCTTGAAAAGCTATACAAGGACGGCCGTGTCCGTGCAATTGGTGTAAGTAATTTCCATGTTCATCATCTAGAAAACCTCATGAAAAATTCAGAAATCAAGCCGATGGTAAACCAAGTGGAATACCATCCACATCTGACACAAACAGAGTTACATGAATTCTGTAAAAAAGAAGGAATTCAATTAGAAGCATGGTCTCCACTTAAGCGCGGAGAATTGTTAAATGATCCAACTCTTTTAGAAATTAGCCAAAAACATAAGAAATCTGTTGCACAGGTTATTTTGCGCTGGGATCTTCAAAACGGCGTTGTTACGATACCTAAGTCAATTAAAGAACACCGGATCCAAGAAAATGCAGATGTCTTTGATTTTGAGCTCTCACAGGAAGATATGGAAAGAATTAGCGCATTCAACAAAAATGATCGAATTGGCTCAAATCCTGATACAAATATGACTGGATTTGAGTGATTGCAAATGTAAACCACACGGAATGTTCCGTGTGGTTTTTTTTGACAAACTGATGTGAAAGATGTTGGAGGAATTTAACCTCTATCTGTAGAATTGGTAATAATTATAAATACTTTTGAAATGTGGAGGGTGCTTACATGCAGATGTTTTTTAGATATAACTGGATGGTTAGAGAAGAATGGTATCAATGGTGTGAAGAATTAAGTGAAGAGGTACTTCTGCAACAGCGAACGGGTGGAATGGGTAGTATATTGCGTACTCTCTTTCATATTGTTGATGTCGAATGGAGCTGGATACGTATTATACAAGGAAAGCCGGATTTTCAAGAGAGTTTTAATGATTATCATAGCTTGAACAGGATTCGAGAATTAGATGCCAAATTTCATCATGAAGTAGAAAACTTTGTAAACAACTGGGATGCAAACCTGGAAAATCGATTATTTTACGATACCTTACCAGATGGAAAAGTTACAACAGATACTTGGGGAGAAATCATGCGGCATATCATTGCCCATGAAATTCATCATATGGGGCAATTATCCATTTGGGCAAGAGAAATCGGGAAAAAGCCGATTTCTGCAAACGTTATTGGTCGGAGACTTTCCACTACTTCAAATAACTAATTCAAATTAAAAAGGGGTGTTGTATGTGTATAAAGAATTTATCGGTAAACAATCAGCAAGAGTAAAAAATGTCGTTGAAAGGGGCGCCGTTAAACAATTTGCAGAGGCAATCGGTGATCCTCATCCTATTTTCATAGATGAAGAGTTTGGAAACACTTCTAGATATAAAACGAATATTGCACCACCTACATTTCCTAGAGTGTTCGAATTTGGTCGTATTGATGGTTTTGTTTTACCTGAAAAAGGATTGATCCATGGTGAACAGGTTTATAAATATGAAAGACCTCTTTTTGTTGGTGAAGAAATTTATTGTTATTCAAAAGTAGAAAACTATGTAGAGAAAAAGGGCTCAACAGGATCTATGGGTTTTCTAACCATTCGTGAAAACGGAGAAGACGCGAATGGTGAGCAGATTTTTTCGTCTAAGTTAGTCGTCATCATAACAGAATCAGTTAGAAAGGGGATGATGTGATGAGTTCATTAGTGAATATCGAAATTGGCTCTTCACTTGAAAGTATCCAGCTCCCACCCGTTTCTAGAATGGACTTAATTAAATATTCTGGTGCATCCGGTGATTATAATCCAATCCATACGATTGATGATGAGGCAGATAAAGCTGGATTACCTGGAGTAATCGCTCATGGAATGTGGACAATGGGTAACCTTGCAAAGCTCTTCACCCCTTTTTATGAAGAAGGCTTTGTCAAAACCTATTCGATACGATTTCGGAATATGGTATTTTTAGAAGATGTTTTAACACTTAAAGCATCATTAAAAAGTATTGAAAAAAATGAGCTAATCTTTGATGTAGCCGTTGTAAACCAGCATGACAAAGATGTGATTAAAGGAAGCATTGTTTTTCAAAAATACGAGTAAACATAATTTAGAATGAGGTTTTCCTAAGATTTTCACTTTATCATGGTAGACTACTACTATATTAATATACTAAAATTTACCAAATCGATTGACAATTGAACTGGCTCAAGCTTACAATTATTATAAGTTGTTAGATAATAGGAAAATTCAGAAACTAGAGGTTCATTGTATGAATCAAAAAATAGCAATTGGAAAAATCGCTGTATTGCTTTCAATGTTAACGGATGACGAAATGCAAAGCTTTTCTCCCTCTTTACAGGATATTAAATACTGTCAAGGTAAAGTTGGTTCAATGAATATGCAAAAGGTGATTGCTGCTGTAGAGACAGCTGCTAAGCGCCATGGCCTTATACATGAATCCCAATACCGTGAAACCCATGCGTTGTACCACGCGATTATTGAAGGAATTGAAGGGGTGACAAGGGGGCAAACTGCAATCGGTGAAATTAGTCGGACTGTTGGCCTTCGTTTTACCATTGTACGTGGAACACCCTATACCAATGAAGAAGAGGGCGAATGGCTTGCCGTTGCTTTTTACGGAACCATTGGTGCACCAATTAAAGGCTTAGAACATGAAACAGTAGGTCTGGGGATTAATCATATTTAACTATATATTTTAGTGCATTGCCTATAGTCCTTTAGTCAATAGGAGGCGATGATGGTATTTCTATGCCATTATCGTCTCTTTTTGTTTTTTATGTCTCATTTCTAGAATATCTTCGAAACACTTAAATATTTAGGAGGATGATGTATGGTTGAGTTAACAGGTCAATCGTTAACGTTAGAACAAGTCAACCAAATTTGTTATAACTACGAACTAGTATCGATTAATAAGGAATCCCTTCAAAAAGTAAAGCAAAGCCGTAAAGCTGTGGAAAAAATTGTGGCAGATAAAAGGACGATTTACGGAATTAATACCGGCTTTGGCAAATTCAGTGATGTCATCATTGCTGATGATGATGTCAATGATTTACAGCTAAATTTAATTCGCTCCCATGCCTGTGGTGTTGGTGAACCTTTTCCGGAGGTTGTATCCCGAGCAATGGTCTTACTTCGGTTAAATGCACTCTTGAAAGGATTTTCTGGGATCCGTCCAGTTATTGCCGAAAGACTAGTAGCTTTATTAAATATGAAAATACACCCTGTAATACCACAGCAGGGTTCACTTGGGGCATCAGGTGACTTAGCGCCACTTTCACATTTAGCACTTGTTCTCCTAGGAGAAGGGAAAGTGCATTATAAGGGGAAAATTCACAAGACAAATGAGGTTTTTACAAAAGAAGGAATTCAGCCGGTTATCTTACAGGCAAAGGAAGGGCTTGCTTTAATCAATGGTACCCAAGCAATGACAGCAATGGGTGTGATCAATTGGTTAGAATCCTCTCAACTTGCCTTACAAAGTGAAATGATTGCGAGCCTCACACTTGAAGGTCTTGAGGGAATCATTGATGCCTTCGATCCAGCTATTCAAGAGGCGCGAGGATATCAACAGCAAATTGATGTAGCTAAAAGAATACGCAACCTTCTAACAGGAAGCCATTTGATGACAAGACAAGGAGAAAAGCGGGTGCAGGATGCGTATTCCTTACGTTGTATTCCACAAGTACACGGAGCTTCCTGGCAGGCATTAGACTATGTAAAAGAAAAACTAGAAATTGAGATGAATGCAGCAACCGATAATCCACTAATTTTTGAAGATGGAAATGTGGTTATTTCAGGCGGGAACTTTCACGGACAGCCAATCGCCATTGCGATGGATTTTATGAAAATAGCGGTTGCTGAGCTTGCAAGCATATCTGAGCGTCGCATTGAAAGGCTTGTAAACCCCCAATTAAATGATTTGCCACCGTTTTTAAGTGCTCAACCAGGCTTACAATCGGGTGCAATGATTATGCAATATGTCGCAGCATCGCTTGTATCAGAGAATAAAACGCTTGCGCATCCTGCAAGTGTCGATTCCATACCTTCTTCTGCAAACCAAGAAGACCATGTGAGTATGGGTACAATCGGAGCACGCCATGCCTATCAAATCATTCAAAATGTGAGGCGCGTTTTAGCGATTGAATGTATTTGTGCACTACATGCCGTAGAATATCGAGGGATTCAAAAAATGGCACCTGCTACTCATATGTTTTATGAAGAAGCAAGAAAAATTGTTCCGTCCATAACAGAAGACCGCGTATTCGCTGAAGATATTGAAAAGGTAACGGAATGGCTTAAAAAAAATAACCTAGTATGGACAGCCAATCTTGAACCAATTGGAAATTAACTCAGAAAAGGGGAGTATATCATGTCAATCCAAAATCGTATCGTTCATGCCAAAAAAGGATTAGAGCTTGAGTGTAAAGGTTGGGAGCAAGAAGCAGCACTGCGAATGCTGTATAACAATTTAGATCCAGATGTTGCAGAGAAACCAGAAGAGTTGGTTGTGTATGGAGGGATAGGGAAAGCTGCAAGAAATTGGGAAGCCTTTGATGCGATTGTATCTACCCTCCGTCGTTTAGAAAATGACGAAACGATGTTAATTCAGTCTGGAAAGCCTGTCGCAGTGTTTAAAACTCATAAAACAGCGCCGCGTGTGCTTCTATCGAATTCTGTTCTCGTCCCTAAATGGGCAAACTGGGAACATTTCCATGAACTCGATAAAAAGGGCTTAATGATGTATGGCCAAATGACAGCAGGAAGCTGGATCTACATTGGTTCACAAGGGATTTTACAAGGAACCTATGAAACGTTTGCTGAAGTTGCACGACAGCATTTCGGTGGCTCCTTAAAAGGAACAATTACGCTTACTGCTGGATTAGGAGGTATGGGTGGTGCACAGCCACTCGCAGTTACCATGAATGGCGGTGTTTGTCTGGCAGTGGATGTTGATAAATCCCGCATTCAAAAACGCATTGATACAAAATATTGTGATAGAATGACAGATTCAATTGATGAAGCGATAAAATGGGCATTGGAAGCTAAACACAATGATGTAGTACTATCGATTGGGCTGATTGGAAATGCTGCAGAAGTGCACCATGAATTGTTAAATCGCAACATCCAAATCGATGTGATGACAGATCAAACTTCAGCACATGACCCATTAAATGGGTATATTCCTGAAGGGTATTCTATCAAAGAAGCAAATCAACTACGAACAAATGATCCGAAAAAATATGTTGAATTGTCTGCTGCTTCAATGGCAAAACATGTTGTGGCCATGCTTGAATTTAATCGTCGTGGAACAGTGACTTTTGATTATGGAAACAATCTTCGCCAAGTCGCAAAAGACAAAGGGGTAGAAAACGCTTTTGAATTTCCAGGCTTTGTTCCGGCATACATTCGTCCATTGTTCTGTGAAGGAAAAGGGCCATTTCGCTGGGCTGCTCTATCTGGCGACCCAGAAGACATTTATCGAACTGATGCACTTATCAAAGAACTGTTCCCAGAAAATGAGGCATTACTTCGATGGATCGAGATGGCCGCGGAAAAAGTAGAGTTTCAGGGGCTGCCCGCTCGGATTTGTTGGTTAGGTTATGGTGAACGAGAAAAAATGGGGATCGCTATTAACGAATTGGTACGTAAAGGTGAATTGAAAGCACCGATTGTAATTGGTCGGGATCACTTAGACTGCGGCTCTGTTGCTTCACCTAATCGAGAAACAGAAAGTATGAAGGACGGCAGTGATGCAGTCGGTGACTGGGCAATTTTAAATGCTTTACTAAATGTTGCTGCAGGCGGTTCATGGATTTCTGTCCATCATGGTGGCGGTGTAGGTATGGGTTATTCCTTGCACGCAGGAATGGTTGTAGTTGCCGATGGAACTGATTTAGCTGAAGAACGTCTTCGTCGAGTCCTTACTACTGACCCTGGAATGGGAATTGTCCGCCATGCAGATGCTGGCTATGAAAAAGCAATTGAGGTCGCGAAGGAAAAAGGGATTGATATCCCAATGTTATAAAGTCCTTTTGGGTTAGGGAACAAAAATGAAAGTTAGGGCACAATTAATTGGATTTAGGGAACATATCTTCGAAGTTGGAAAACATATAACTGAAATGACGGACAATTTCAATGATCGGATAAAACAGGACAATTGATCTAGTTGGCTGAATACGTTAATAGATTTCTATCAATCTACTTAGAAAGGGGCACAATCATGCAATACGATTTACTCGTTCACAATATAGGGCAATTAATCTTACCAAGAGAAACTGCAAAACCGCTAAAAGGGGAAGAAATGAAGCAGCTTACCATACAAGAAAATGCTGCATTTGCCATAAAAGATGAAAAAGTAGCATGGATTGGAACGAATGTTGAGGCAAAGCTCCTGCAAACAAAAGAAAGCCTAGATGCACAGCAAAAAGTAATATCGCCAGGTTTAGTCGACCCGCATACCCATTTAGTATTCGGTGGCTCGCGCGAAAGAGAACTAGCCTTAAAGCAAGCAGGTGTGCCTTATCTTGAAATCCTAGCAAAAGGAGGGGGAATTTTATCAACCGTTGAGGCAACAAAAAAGGCAACTGTGGATGAACTATATGAAAAGGCAGCTTTCCATCTGGAACGCATTATGTCATACGGCGTGACAACGATGGAAGCAAAAAGCGGTTATGGTTTAGATCCTGAAACCGAATTAAAACAACTAAAAGTTGTGAAAAAACTAAAAGAAAATTACCCAATTTCCATCATATCGACATTCTTAGGAGCACACGCCATTCCTCCTTCCTATAAAGGGAAAGCTGATGAATTCCTGGAAGAGATGGTTCAGCTCCTTGACACCGTAAAGGCTGAAAATCTTGCAGAGTTCGCTGATATTTTTTGCGAAACGGGTGTTTTTACTCCAGAACAATCAGAGTCCTTTTTACAAAGAGCAAAGGAAAAGGGATATGGCCTAAAAATTCACGCAGATGAAATTGATTCATTAGGAGGAACCGAGTTAGCTGTTAAACTGGGAGCAACAAGTGCAGACCACTTAGTTGCAGCTTCAGATAAATCAATAACCATGCTTTCCAAAAGCAACACCGTCGCTGTCTTACTCCCGGGTACAACATTCTATCTTGGCAAGGATACCTATGCTCGTGCAAGAAAAATGATTGATGAAGGAGTAGCTGTAGCTCTGGCAACCGATTTTAACCCTGGTAGCTGTGTAACTGAAAACTTACAGATGATTATGTCACTTGCTGCACTAAAATTAAAGATGACACCAGAAGAAATTTGGAATGCAGTTACCGTAAATGCCGCATATGCAATCGGTAAGGGTGGGAAAACAGGAACACTTACAATCGGTCATGATGCAAGTTTTGTCCTATGGGATATCCCAAATTACATGTACATCCCCTATCATTTTGGCGTTAACCATACAAATCGTGTGTATATAAAAGGAAAAAAAGTATGGGGGAGAAATGACAATGTCTGAATTTCGTTATTTAACACCAGGTCAACCAGCTATTTTTAAAGATCAATTTGTAACGAAAGTGACGGAATCTATAACTCCATATCAAAATGGAGCCAAGGCGCATATCGGTATTATCGGTCTTCCAGCATCAAAGTCATCCATCTCAGCTTCTCTCGCAGCGGATGCACCGAAAACGATCCGAAATGCACTAAACGCGTATTCTACTTATTCAGGGGAAAAGCATCAAGATTACAAGAATATAGCCATTTTCGATTTTGGGGATGTTAACACCCATCCGACAAATCTTGCAGAAACTACTGAACGTTTATATCTCAGTGTACAAGAGATGCTTCAAACCAATGCATGTGATCGATATATAATGCTTGGTGGTGACCATGGAGTGAGCTATCCTTCAATTCGTGCATTTCAGGAGTATTATGGTAGGGTCGGAGTGATTCAATGGGATGCCCATCATGATGTACGGAATTTTGAGGATGGTGGAAGAACAAATGGAACTCCTTTTAGAAGTCTACTTGAGGGTGGTTATTTAAATGGAGAAGACCTTACTCAAATTGGGATTAGGGATTTTACGAATGCTAAGGAATACCACGAGTATGTAGATAAAAAGGGAGTCATGGTGTACACCATGGATGCTGTGGACCGCATTGGCATTGTATCTATCATTCAAAAAGAAGTTGAACGATTAGCTCAAAAGGTTGATTTCATCTATCTTTCGGTAGATATGGACGTTGTGGATCAAGCCTTTGCCCCAGGCTGTCCAGCAATTGGACCTGGTGGTTTGACATCAAGAGAGCTTCTTACAAGCATTTCAGAAGCTGCAAAACATCCTAAGGTGAAAGCAATGGATATCGTTGAAATTGATCCATCTAAAGATGTTCGCGATCTTACAAGTAGGCTTGCGGCTTATGCGATGATGCGTTTTATGTATACGTAAGTAGAGAATACTATTGGAAAAAGGAGATGACAACCTACATCTCCTTTTCTCATGTTAGAGAAGAGGTATCACAATGAAGGAACATATTTTAGAAATTCTTAAACAAATCGAAACAGAATACGACGTCAAAATTCTTTATGCATGTGAAGCTGGAAGCCGAACGTGGGGACTATCATCCGAAGATAGCGATTATGATATACGGTTTATTTATCTCCATAAAACAGATTGGTACCTTTCAATTGATCAAAAGCGGGACGTGCTAGAGGTTCCAAAACACGATCATGTAAAAAAAGATGTAAATCCTTTAATCGACATGAGCGGATGGGAGCTTACAAAAGCACTTCGACTTTTTCGTAAATCGAATCCCACTCTATTGGAATGGTTGCATTCTAGCAGCATTTATAAAAAAGACAATTCCTTTATCGATAAATTAAAAAAAATGGAACCTATAATCTTTTCAGAAATTCCATGTATCTACCACTATGTAAAAATGGCAAAGGGAAACTTCAAAACTGTTCAGGAAAAACATCAAAAACTAAAAACTTATTTAAACGTAATTCGTCCATTATTAATGGCTATGTCTATAAAAAAATACCATAGAATGAATAGTCTTAATGTGAATGATTTAATCAAAGATCTACTACAAAATAACGAACGAAAACAAGATATAGAACAAATGATAAAAATGAAGACTGCTGGGCAAAGAGTAACGAAACGAATACTAGCGATCGATACATTTATTGAAGAAGAAATTCAGTATTTAGAGCAATATGTATCAAAACTAGAGTATGACAGGCCAAATCCAACACAATTGCTTGACCAACTTTTTAGGGAAACGTTAGCGGATGCATGGAAATAGGGAGTTATCCCTTTTTCTATGCGATTTTTTCATCAGAATCATCGTCAATTTTCTTTAAATGTGTATGTGTAACATCCCAGTAATAAACTCTAGGAAGTCCCCAATGGAGCCAATATTCATGAACTAAGGTTGCCCCAACAAATAATATCATTTGAATGTCCAGCTGTTTCAATCAAATCGCCCCCTTCAAAATAGTATACGGGCAGTCGAAGTTGTCCAATAACCATGTATTTAAATTAAAAAAACCCGTTCCATAATTACAAATGCAGGAACAGGTCAAATATGTACCGGTACGAAAATTCGTTCGTTATTTGTTTTTCCGCTTCTCTCGGGCAGCTTTTTTCCTTGCCTTTTTACTCATGCCTTGCTCCGCGCCAAATTCCGTGTCCATACTATTTGCTCCTGTTTGCGGCTGATTGTTTTTATTTTTACTGGCCATATATTATTCCTCCTTTCGTTCATTTAATACGCTGTTTTTATGTATTTCCTATATTTAACAGCGTTATGTATATCATGTATAAAAAAACAGAAAAATATACAAATTTCGACAAAAAGATGTTTTACAACACCTTTTTTAGTAAAATTAGCTACATATCTAACTATAGAAGGGACTTTGAAACCATGACAACTTATCTTGTAATTGGGGCTGGGATTCTTGGTGCGTCGACAGCCTATCATCTTGCAAAAGCAGGTATGCAGGTAACAATTGTCGACCGACAGGATTCAGGTCAAGCTACTGACGCTGCAGCCGGAATTGTCTGTCCATGGATTTCCCAGCGTCGCAATAAAGCGTGGTACAATTTAGCGAAAGCAGGTGCAAAATATTATTCAACTTTAATAAGCGAGCTTGAAGCAATGGGTGAAACGAATACTGGATATAAAAAAGTTGGAGCAATTAGTCTTCATTTTGACCAAAATAAGCTAGATAAAATGGAAGAACGGGCCCATACTCGACGGGAAGATGCACCAGAAATCGGAGAAATTACACGTCTATCCATTGATGAAACAACTGATTTATTTCCTCCTCTTTCGAAAGAATTTTCTTCTGTGAAAATTAGTGGAGCAGCACGAGTAAATGGGCGGGAACTCCGTAATGCTTTGATTCGTGCTGCTAAGCAGCATGGTGCATTTGTACAAAAAGGATCTGCAACTTTAGTAAAAGAAGATGGCAATGTAATTGGTGTAAAAATAGGTGATAATGTGTTAGGAGCGGATAAAATCATTGTAACAGCTGGAGTTTGGGCAAATGAATTGCTTAAGCCAATTGGTATCGATTTTCAAGTTTCTTCACAGAAAGCCCAAATTGTACACCTAGGCCTCAGCGATACAAATACAGGCAGCTGGCCGGTTGTAATGCCACCAAATGACCAATACATAGTAGCCTTTGATGATGGAAGAATTGTTGTTGGTGCTACACACGAAAATGATAAAGGAATAGATTATAGAGTAACTGCAGGTGGCCTTCATGAAATTTTCGATAAGGCTCTAAATATTGCTCCTGGCTTATCAGAAGGAACGGTTCTGGAAACGAGAGTAGGTTTTCGACCGTTCACTCCAGACTTTCTCCCAGTTATCGGGGGTGTTCCTGGCTATCAAAACCTTATTGTCGCAAACGGTCTTGGAGCTTCAGGTTTAACTGTTGGCCCATTTTTAGGCGGGGAACTAGCAAAGCTTGCAATGGAAATACCACTCGAACTGGATTTAAATCTGTATCCCGTTAAAGGTGCAATTAAATCAATTTAATCAATTGATAATCGAATCAGCCTGATTCCAACAAAAGGAATCGGGCTGATATCTTTTTACCCTCCACAAACTAGAAATTATTTCTAAAATAATACAGAAAAACTTCCAGAATAATGTTAAAATAGGCGGTATTAGCAAACAACTTTTTCAAATTTAAACAGGGGGATGGCAGATTGAACACAAAATTTTCACGACCTAAGGGGTTTGGGGAAATCCTTGACCTCACATTTAGTTTGAGTAAAAATCGATTTCGAGACCTTTTTACGATTTTACTTATTTTTATGGGACCAGTATACATACTCGAAGCGCTAATATTATTAGCATCGGGAACAAGTTTTTTTAGAGAAGTTGGACCAGGAGATGACTGGATATCACAAATCGCGAATAGTTTTGATGAAACAGTTGTAGCCGAAAATATAGGGTTAGGAGCAGCTTTAGGAACAATGTTTACCGGTTTTCTAGCCTTAATTTTATTTCCTGTTGCAGAAGCTGCAATTTTACTAGCCTTAAATCATATCCGTAAGGACGAAGAATTTACAATCAGTTCCGTTATTAAAAAAGCCTTTACGCGATTTTGGGCAATGCTAGGGAGTAATATTTTGTTCGGTCTCATTGTATTTGGGTTTTTCTTTATTTTCAGCTTAATAGTGGTCCCTATTGGTATTTTTGGTGCGGTTGCAATTCCTATTCTTGGCATCCTCTTCGCCATCGTATTAGGATTAGGGCTCTTTGTTGGGATCGGTTATTTACTTACGCGTTGGAGTTTTTATTTTGGTTCGGTTGTATTAGACTATGAATCTCCTGGTCTTTCAAGAAGTTGGCATCTATCTAAGAAACGCGGCTGGGTTTTATTTGGGTTATATATTATTTTCTTTTTAATTATTAGTGCAATTAGTTTTGCAGTTGAAGGGACATTTGGCATCTTTTTAGGGAATAGCGTTCTACTGACTTTAATTGTTAACTTAACAACCATTTTTACAACCTTGGTGTTCGCTGTAGGATACAGTGTTATGTACCTGGATGCGAAGGTTCGACATGATGCAGAGGATTTAGATGAAATGATTGAGGGGTTCAATGAACCAAGATAAGTGGTGATAAACATTGGGACAAATGAATGATGCAAAGGAACGGATTGAAGAAATTCTAAATGGAAAAGAATATCGAATTTATTATGATGAATCAAGGAATGTGTTTCAGGAATGGTGGAATCGGGTAAAAAAGTGGTTAGCCGAATTTTTAGAAAATATATTTCCGTCCATTGAGTCAGGAAGCAGTGCAGCAGAAGTAGTGCTAGTCCTTATCATTCTTGCAGCCCTTCTGCTCTTAGGTATTGCTGTCTTTTTACTCCTACGAAATAAAAGGAGAAGTACAAACTTAGGTAAACATAAGCCTCTTCATTCAGCCGAGGAATTAAGCTGGACATATCAAAGGCACCTACAAGAGGCATTACTGTACGAAGAAAAACAAAATTATTCTCCTGCAACTAGACATCTATTTTTAGCACTTCTTTTGCTTTTCCATGAAAAAGAATGGTTAGAAGCTAAATTGTGGAAAACAAACTGGGAGTATTACGATGAACTCCGCAAAGTAAAACAGGCTTGGGCTGATGAATTTTATGATTTGGCCTTAGTGTTTGATGAGGTTGCATATGGGGAATATGAGATTGATATAGACGGATATAATCGATTTCGGGAAACAGCTTTTGTTTGGCTAGAACACGCAGAAGGAGGAAAGGGGAAGCATTATGCAAAACCGTAAAGTATGGATCACCTTATTTGGGCTTATCGCGCTTCTCTTCTTTCTAACGCATTTTATTGAATCATATAACGCAAAGGCGTATCCACATTATGTGTCTGATTCTCCTTCTCCAACAGGTGTAAAGGCGATTTATACATATTTAAATGATGAGCATACAGTTAAAAGGTGGTCCCATTCACCAAACCTTTTAACGACAAAAGATACGAATCAAATACTAATTATGGTGGAGCCATATTTTACACCCGAACAGGAACAAGTGGACGGATATCTTGATTTTATGAAAGCAGGGAACAAGATCATTTTATTCAAAGAAAATCCACGGGGAATGTTCGACATTAAAACTCTACCTGTAAATGTAGACCCTCTTCATGAAGATGCAGTTACCATTAAAAATAAAGACGGGAAAGAATTTGATGCGTTTTTTCAAGCTACAAACAGAATCCTTCCAGGTGAAAAAGAAAAGGTGCTATTTGAGGATGAAGCAGGTGTAATTGTGACAAGTCGAAAGGTTGGAGATGGTGAACTGATAACGACCATTTCTCCGGAATGGATGTTGAATGGCAATCTATCAAATTATGACCATGTCACACTTATATTATCGTTAATCGAGGATAAAAATGCATCGATTTATTATTTTGATGAATATATTCATGGACCGAAAAACGCCTCTACAGTCACATCCTTATACCCAGCCTGGTTTTTAGTATTGCTGTTACAAAGTGGATTAATTGTTTTACTTTTGCTTTGGTACAAAGGAAAACGGTTTGGTCCAATTGTTATACCTAGGGAGGAAACAGTCAGATTTAGTGACGAAGGTATACAAGCATTAAGCGCATGGTATTTAAGAGGAAGTTACTACCATGAATCATTAAATATTCAGGCTGATTACGTGAAGCAGCTTTTACACGAGAAATGGGGAATTCCAATTCATCGAGATTGGACGGAGTTAACCAAAAAATTAGATCAACGATGGTCTGGAAAGAAGGAACAGGAAATTAAGCGATACTTGCAAGAGTTAACAAAGGTTTTAAAAAATGAAAAACTTCCAAAACATGATTATTTGGTATGGTCAAAGAACTTGGATGAATTACGAAAAGAGGTGGAGAAAGGATGAAACCGCAACTTGCATCCTTACTTGAGAAATACGAACAACAAATACTAGGTCAGAATAGGAATTTACGACTTTTACTTTCGGCAATTCTAGCTGGTGGGCATGTCTTGATTGAAGGCGTTCCAGGAACAGGAAAAACACAAATGGTGCGAACTCTCGCTGCCTTACTCGGTGGTGATTTTAGCCGTATCCAGTTTACTCCAGACCTTTTACCAAGTGATATCACCGGAAGTATGATTTACAACATGAAGGAAGGTCATTTTGAGACATTAAAAGGACCTGTTTTTACGAATATCCTTTTAGCCGATGAAATTAACCGTACACCTGCCAAAACCCAAGCTGCATTGTTAGAAGCAATGGAAGAAAAACAAGTTACAATTCAAGGTGAGACATACAAATTACCTGATGTATTCTTTGTTGTTGCAACACAAAACCCAATTGAGTTTGAGGGGACCTATCGGTTACCAGAGGCGCAACAGGACCGATTTTTGTTTAAACTTCAAATTGATTTCCCAGCTTTTAATGAAGAAAAAAATGTGGTAAAACAAGTGGTTGAACAGAGTTTCAATAGTCAAAATTCATCACATGTACTTGACTTAAGTGCCTTTTTATCGATACGAAAGGAAATTGAAAGAGTTATTTTGGGTGACGGTGTACTTGATTACATCATGCAAATTGTCCGGAAAACAAGGGAATCTGAAACCATCCGATATGGAGCAAGTACAAGGGCAGCTATCTCAATTGCAAAAGCGGCACAGGCTTGGGCATATCTAACTGACCGAGATTATGTCACTCCAGATGATGTCAAAATGGTCTCAAAGCCTGCCTTAAGGCATCGAATTCAGTTATCTCCACATGCAGAATTGGAGGGAATCACCATTGACGAAATCATTGAAGAGCTTGTGGGATCGGTTCCTGTTCCTAGATAGAGGTGTCCTGCCTACAACGCGATTGATTTTAGTTTTATTATTACTTTCAATTGGATTTTTGGTGATGTCTTTCTTCGACCTTTCGTGGGGAATCATCATTGGTCTAAATATATTTGTTATTTTTGGAAGTTTAGTTGATTTATTCTTTTCACCAAGAAAAAAGCATTTGTCTGCAACTCGCAAATTAGAGTCTGAAATAGAAAGAGGAATATCAACTCAAATCGAGATTGAAATAACGAATAATTCTACATATGGTCTTTCGTATCGATTCGTAGATGGTATTCCTAGTTCCTTTACTAATGTTTTTCCTATCACAGGGACAATTTCTAGTGTAACAACTACAAAAATCACATATGAAACAGTTGCATTGGAGCGCGGTGATTATCAAATTAACAAACTATATTTTCGATACAAGAGCTTACTAGGTTTATGGGAAAAACAACTTACTTTTCCGATAATAAATCAAGTGAAAGTAATTCCTGATCTCTCAGAAACTAGGCAGTACCTAGAAAATGCACAGAAATTTTTATTATATGAAGGAGTAAAAATCCGTAAGCAACAAACTGGAACAGGAGAGTTTTCAAAAATAAGGAGCTATGTTGTTGGAGATGATTCTCGCACAATCAACTGGAGGCAGACCGCAAAGCTTCAGGAAGTTATGACAAATGAATATGAACCAGAGCATGGAAAGTATATTACGATATTACTTGATTGCGGAAGAATGATGGGGGCGGAGTTGGAGAAGGGGAATCGTATTGAAAGAGCAATCGAATCGGCTATTACTGTTGCCGCAGCAGCTCTTCAAAACGGCGATCATGTATCGATACTAGCATTTTCAACGGATGTGAAGGTATTTGTCCCAGCCGGAAAAGGAATTGCACACCTTCAAACAATTTTAAAAGGTATTTATCATTTAAAGGTGGATGCAGTTGAATCCAATTACGGTGCTGTTTTGTCTTATCTAGAAACGGTTCAAAAGAAGCGAAGCCTTCTATTATTATTTAGCGATATCCATAGCTTTGTTCGGGAAGAAAGTGCCTTGGTTTATTTGCGGAAATTACGTCAACGGCATTATTTTTTAATGATTGGAGTGGAGGATGCAACGCTTAACAAGAGGATAAATGATAACCCGATAAATGTTCAAATAGCAATGCTAAAAAGTATGGCACAGCAACAGATGCTTTTGAAAAAGAGGGAAAAACGAAAATGGGAAAACCAAGGCCTCATGATGGTTGAGGCCAAAGAGGATACCTTAGCTGCAACAGCTGTTTCCTATTATATTGAGATTATGAACCGGAATTTGCTGTAGTTTTCCTTAGTAAAAATAGTTTGCCAGACACGATGTAGAGGATTAATCCGATTACCGTAATGAATGCAACAGCATATTTTGCTTCGAGTGAAATCGTCGCAGGTGTAATAAAACCTTCGATGATGCCGGCAATGACAAATAACGGAAGCGTCCCTAACAGAAGCTGTACAGAACGTCTTGCTTGAACCTTTAACTGATAACCTCTTGTGTAATGACCAGGAACGAGCAACTTGTATCCCATTAACAAGCCAGCTCCTCCTGCTATAAATATCGCAGTAAGTTCTATCATTCCATGAGGCACAATGTATGCCCAAAAATCGTAAGTTTTCCCATAATGCCAAAACAAACCTGCAAGGGCACCTATGATCATACCGTTGTAGATTAGTATATAGACCGTTACAAGTCCAAAAGTTACTCCACTTGCAAAAGCGAGAATCGCAACTTGAATATTGTTTGTCATAATGCTCGCGGACATCAAGGATGAATCAACTTCACCATCTTGACTACCTAAATAGTCTGGGTCGACACCTTGTGCAATTTCAGCTGGTAAAATTGAAAACATATGAAGGGGATCCTGTAGAACTGAAACAAAGCTACCGACCCCTCCAAGGGTAAACAAAATCATTGCCACAACGACAAATTTCCATTGTTCAAGTAATAGGCCAACAAATTTCGTACTAAAGAAATAACGGATTTGTTGAAAACTCGAAACTTGGTCTTTGTAAAGAAGATTATGTGCTTTTGAGACAAGACCATTTAAATATGGGGTAATCTCCTCATTTGGAAAATAAGTTTGACTATAGGAAAGATGTTGAGTGCATTTTTGGTAATGTCTATAAAACTCGTTAATTTCGTTGCTGCTTCGGGACTTTCTTCCTTTATGTAAATTGGAAATGATCTGCTCAAGCCGCTTCCATTCATCTCGGTGCTGTTTGACAAATTGCTTCATGTTCATGTGCATTCACCTCTTGAAATAACAATAACCTTATTATAGTAATTTTAGAGAAAAATAGAAACTGCTTATGGAAAAAACAACGAGAAAAGGGGGATCATTATTGAACCAAGAACAAACCAACATTAAAACACCAGAGTTTGTTTCCATCCAATTTCAAATAGCAGGGGTAGGAAGTCGGGCCGCTGCTTTCTTACTTGATACACTCATATTATCAATTTCCAGCATTCTAATTTTATTGACCTTATTGCTTATTTTGCACGGAGTCTCTGATTTTTGGCTACTGGGGGAAACATTCTTTTCTACTCCGGTGGCAATAGCGATTATTTTATTGTTTATACTAAACTGGGGTTACTTTTTTCTACTTGAATTTTTCGCTGGGGGCAGAACAATTGGTAAAAAAGTTGTAGGCATCCGTGTCATTCAAGAAAATGGGCATAGTATTACATTGTTATCCAGCTTTATCCGCAATTTTCTGCGGATTATTGATTCCTTACCAGCATCCTATTTTTTAGGAATTATCATGATCTTCTTTCATTCTAAACATAAGCGAATTGGTGACTTAGTGGCAGGTACAATTGTTATACATGAAAGGCGAGCAAAAAAGACTAAAAAAGAAAGCCAACTAGATAAGGAAATTCGCAGACGCGGTCTAAGTAAGGATTTATTGACAATCGATCAATGGGCATTAAAGTCATTTGGAAACAGGGAGTGGAAGCTCTTACAAGCCTATTGCAATCGTTTTTTACAATTAAAAGATGACGTTAAAGATAGTCGTACGAAACAAATTGCAGATATATTATTACCAAAAGCAGGAACCGATGTAGCTGGTAAAACATATGAACAATTAGAAAATGAGCTATTAGTCCTATACTTGATTTTACGTGATGAATGGGAATTCGAGTTATAATCTCCTACTTTAGACTGACATCCTAAGTAATACAATGTATAATTAATCTTGAATAATGCTTGTTTGAGAAAAGCAACTCAATACATATAGGTGATATTACCTGCAAAAACTAGGATAAGGTTGAAACAGGAGATTAGACAACATGGAATGGAAGAGATTTTGTATAGGTTGCATCCTAACAAGCCTATTGTTTGGATGTGCAGCCCAAGCCAAAGAAGTAAAAAATGAGAATACGGAGGTAGAAGTGGCTCCAGAAGAAATTATTGCAACTACCAATAAATCATTACCTCTTGACAATTCCGAAAAACGCTCAAAAGAAATTACACATCTTATGATTCACTTTATTAGTAATGCCGCACTCAAACCTGAAGAACCATATAATGTAGATGATGTCTATTCAATTTTTGAGGAATACGGCCTATCTGTTCATTATATGATTGATCGCGCGGGAGAAATTTATAGTCTTGTTCCAGAGGATAGGGTGGCCTATCATGCTGGAAAAGGAAGTCTACCTGATTTTCCTGATTATGAAAATAAAATGAATCATTATTCGATTGGTATTGAGCTGCTTGCCATCGGTACCAAGGAAGAGATGTCTTCGATTATAGATGAAGGCATTTATAATCGAATTGACCCTACACTTGCTGGCTACACGGATGCTCAATATCAATCATTAAAGCTGTTAGTTGATAATATTTTGAAAAGGAATCCATCCATTTTACGAGACAGACGCCATGTAATTGGACATGATGAATATGCACCAGGCAGAAAAACAGACCCCGGCAGATTATTTGATTGGTCAAAAATTGGATTTTAGCACGTTATCTTCGTAGTAAAACCCTACTGTATAATACAAAGTTACTGCAGTAAACCTTTACCATCTGTTGGTAAAGGTTTTTATATTTGAAATAGTTTGAAAACACAAAGAGTATTCCGTATAATGTAAGTGTTTACACGTTTCGTTTTATACTGACTAAAGGGGGAAATGAGATTGTATGTACCTTTGCTTTTATCTCAATTTTTAGATCGAGCAGTCAAACTATATGGAGGAAAAACCGCATTAATTGATGATGACAAAAGCTTTACTTATGCAGAAATAAACGAAAGAGTGAATCAACTTTCACGTGGATTAAGCCATCTTGGTGTGAAAAAAGGGGATCGTGTTGCATATTTAGCTCCAAATTCCTCTGAAATGTTTGAAGGATTTTATGGAGTATTTCAAATCGGTGCCATTATTGTTCCTTTGAACACAAGGTTAATCCCATCAGATTATGAATACATATTAAACCACAGTGAAACAAAGGTTTTGTTTGTTGACTATGAACTTGTTGGACATATTGAACCAATTCGTGAAAAACTAAGAACGGTTGAGAAAATTATTGTTCATGGTCAAAAGGACGACACAGAATGGACCATTTCCTATGAGGAATGGCTCGCGCGTTTTGAAAAAACATCAATCGAACGACCTGAGATGGATGAAAAAGACATTGCCACGCTTTTATATACAAGTGGTACAACAGGAAAACCAAAGGGTGTCATGCTCTCACATCGAAGTAATTACCTCCATGCTTTAACGACCATGCATCATCTTCGCGTATCAGACCGTGATACACTACTTCATATTTTACCTATGTTTCATGTCAATGGCTGGGGCTCACCATTTTATTACACAGCAAATGGAGCCACACAGGTATGCTTACGAAAGGTAAAGCCTGATGAGATTTTCAGAAAAATTAACTTGTATAAAGTGACCGTTATGCATATGGCCCCAACAGTATTAAATACATTATTGCAATATGCGGAATCAAACGGTTTTACAAAGCAAGAACAAGATATTCGTATTGTTATCGCTGGTTCTGCCCCTCCACCAGCATTTGTAAAACGTGTTGAAGAGGAGCTTAAGTGGGAATTTATTCAGGTATACGGTATGACAGAGGCAGCTCCACTTATTACGACTTCCATTATACGGGATACACAGGATCATGCTTCGAAAGAAGAAAAGTATCGTTTAAAAGCAAAGGCAGGCTATGAATTTATTGGTGCAGAGGTACGTGTTGTCAATCAATACGGTGAAGATGTGACCCCAGACGGAAAGGAAATTGGGGAAGTCGTTGTACGCAGCAACACGGTGATGGAAGGATACTTGAATAATAAAGAGGGCACGGACGAAGTGATTCAAAATGGCTACTATCATACAGGTGATATGGCCATTGTAGATGCAAATGGGAATATTGAAATTGCTGACCGTAAAAAGGATATTATTATTAGCGGTGGGGAAAACATCTCTTCAATCGAGGTTGAAAGTGCATTATACGAGCATCCTGCTGTTTTAGAGGTTGCAGTAATTTCCATTCCCCACGAAAAATGGGGTGAGACACCACAAGCAATCGTAGTAAAGCGCGAGGGACATGAGGTTTCTGAGGATGAAATAGTTGCATTCGCACGGAGCAGGCTTGCACATTTTAAAGCTCCGACAAAAGTTATCTTTAAAAATGAACTACCGAAAACTGCTTCTGGTAAAATTCAAAAGGTTCTACTGCGGAAGGAATTTTGGCAGGAAAGAGAAAAATTTATTAATTAAGAAGGATAGACCCCGTTTTTCAACTAAAAAATGGGGTCTTCATTTATGCTCCAAGTTTTTGTTCGATTTTTTTGCCTTTTGCAAATGTCCAATTTACTAGGAAAATCCCTAAAAAAATGAGAAGGGCACCTCCATAAACAAACCATTCAACCACCTCATTTAAGAGAACCCAGCCTGAAAGAACTCCGAAGAATGGGGCAAGAAATAAAAAGGCAGAGGTATTTCCAGGGTCACCTGTATTAATTAAGTAAAACCAGATTGCAAATTGAACGATAGAAGCCATGATTGCCAGCCATAATATGATAAATATGGAAGTAGGATTAATTGTAATAGCAGGGGTCTCAAAGGTAAAACTCATTATAAGAAGTAGAATCCCACCAAAAAGCATTTGATAAGCAGTTAACACCCAAATGTTAAAGCGTGGTCCCCATTTTTTGATTAGCAATGTTCCAATCGACCATGATACAGATGATCCAAGTCCTAAGATGATCCCGACTTCTAAATGAAGATGAAAGCCTAGAGTGATAAAGACTCCTGTGAATCCAACAATGACTCCAATCCAATGAAAGAAATGATAGCGCAATCCAAGAAAGACTGTACTTAAAATGACCACGAGTAAAGGGTTGCTAAATGTGAGGATAGACGATTCACCGGCTGTTATCGTTCGTAGACTTAAGAAGATACAGCCCATCACACCTGCTGTTTGAAAAAGTCCGATTGCAAAAATTCGTACCCAATCAGTCATTTGTTTTGGGAGTGGTTTGTTCCAAATAAATAAAGCCATAAGAATACCTGCAAGCGTAAAGCGAATTCCCACAAGAAGAAGTGGCGATACATAACTTAGCCCGATCTTTCCAACCGCAAAAGAAGATCCCATTAAAGCGGTTGTAGTCACAACAAGTACACAAAATAGGTAAGGATTCATATAATTACTCCCACTTTTTTCCTCATCATAACATAAATCATGGCTATACAAATAGGATATTTCGTCCTAATAACATGGGAAAAAGGCAAGCTGCGATGTGCTTACCTTTTTCAACTATCAATGAGGTTGTGACAATACAAATTGAATATCCTTCTACGCAAAAGCTGGGATTCGTAACAAATAGCGAATTCTAGAAATTAATCTTCTCATGGAAATCGTAAGTTTTACGAAATTCAAATATAACTCTGGGAATAGGCGAAATAGAATATTCAATGTATATCCCTCCACATTGATTTTTAGTGAGAAACAACTCCCCACAGCTTTATTCTTTACAATCATTGAAAATATCATGTGTACAACGTATGTTTTAAACGGTACACTGGAAAGATATAATTGTACATAACTCATTTGGGGAGGAAAAGAGTATGGAAAAAGTAAAAGTGGGAGAAGTTTTCTCAATCAGTGATGAAACAGGTGAAGATCAAGATGTTGAGGTACTTGGTGTCGTTACAATAGAAGGAACAGAATATGCGGCTGTTGGTTTTCTTGAGGATTTAGAAGAGGAAACGGATGATGATATCGATATTTTCTTTTTAAAGATTGATGAAGACGGAGATTTTTCAGCAATTGAAAGTGATGAAGAATTTGAAAAAGTATCAGCTGCCTTTGACGAAATTTTTGATGAAGAAATAGACGAAGATTAAAAATATTTTAGAACCCCACCTTATATACGTGGGGTTCTTTACTTTATACCACTTATATTTATAAAATATTGCAAAACATATTACAAAAAAGTGCAATTCTATTCAAAATCTCACAAAATTCATATAAAATGAACTATAGCCTTACATTTTACACAAATGGATAACAAACTTAACAAAGTTTATCTTTTTGATATGAAGCCAACGGAATGTTTATATTAAAGAGGAGGAAATACTTTGAAAAAAGCATTATTAAATGTAGATTATACAAATGATTTTGTTGCAAGTGACGGAGCTCTCACTTGTGGGAAACCAGGACAAGAAATTGAGGCAGATATTGTTCGCATAACAGAGGATTTTATCTCAAATAGGGATTTTGTTGTATTTGCAATTGATCTTCATAAAGAAGGCGATGAACTACACCCTGAAACGAAACTATTCCCACCACATAATATTGAAGATACATCAGGAAGATTGCTCTATGGGGATTTACAAAGAGTGTTTAATGAGCAACAAACAAATCCGAACGTGTATTGGATGGATAAAACAAGATATTCAGCGTTTGCAGGCACGGATCTCGAAATTAAATTACGTGAACGCGGCATCACTGAAGTCCATATAGTCGGTGTTTGTACAGATATTTGTGTCCTCCATACGGCTGTCGATGCCTATAACCGTGGATTTAAAATTGTCATCCATAGTTCAGCAGTCGCAAGCTTTAATCAAGCTGGTCACGAGTGGGCACTCGGACATTTTAAAGATTCAATTGGAGCAGAAGTTCGTTAGGTTATATACTTGGAGGTTATTTTGATGAACAAACATTTTAACGATGACAGCATTGCATTACATACAGATTTATATCAAATTAATATGGCCGAAATTTATTGGAGGGAAAACTTACATAACCGAAGAGCTGTTTTCGAGGTAAACTTTCGCAAGCTTCCTTTTGGCAATGGGTATGCCGTTTTTGCAGGCCTTGAGAGAATTATTCATTTTCTGGAAAACTTCTCATTTAGTGAAACGGATATCGAATATTTAAGAGAAGAAGGATATAAGGGCGACTTTCTAGACTATCTTAAGGATCTGCGATTTACGGGAACCTTGAGATCAATGAAGGAAGGAGAAGTAGTTTTTGCAAATGAACCGCTTCTTCGTATTGAAGGTCCTATTTGTGAAGTTGTATTATTGGAAACTCCTATTTTAAATATTATTAATTATCAAACCTTGATTGCGACTAAGGCTTCTCGCATTAAGCAGGTCGTTGGTGATCAAACCGCAATGGAATTCGGTACAAGACGCGCACAGGAAATGGACGCTGCGATATGGGGAACGCGAGCTGCTTATATTGCTGGATTCGACTCCACTTCAAATGTTCGTGCTGGTAAATTATTTGATATTCCAATTTCCGGCACACACGCTCATTCGTTAGTACAAGCTTATCGAGATGAGTATCAGGCGTTTAAACATTATGCAAGTACACATAAAGATTGCGTTTTTCTCGTGGATACATATGATACATTAAAATCCGGTGTTCCCAATGCAATTAAAGTTGCTAAGGAAGAAGGAGACAATATTAATTTTATAGGAATCCGCTTGGATAGTGGCGACTTGTCTTATCTATCTAAAGAAGCTCGAAAAATGCTTGATGAAGCAGGATTTAAAGATGCCAAAATTGTTGCTTCGAATGATCTTGATGAACATACGATTATTAACTTAAAATCCCAAGGGGCAAAAATTGATTCATGGGGTATCGGAACTAAACTAATTACTGCCTATGACCAACCGGCTCTAGGAGCTGTCTACAAACTTGTGTCAATTGAAGATAGGAATGGGGATATGGTAGACACTATAAAAATAAGCGGTAATCCGGAAAAGGTTTCGACACCTGGTTTAAAGCGAGTGTATAGAATAATCAACAAGAATAGTCAAAAGTCAGAAGGGGACTATATTACCCTTGAACACGAAGATCCACAAAACGAAAAACGGCTTAAAATGTTCCATCCAGTTCATACATTCATAAGTAAATTCGTTACGAATTTCGAAGCAAGAGAATTGCAATATACCATTTTTGAGAATGGGCAGCTCGTATATGAAATTCCAACACTTCAGGAAATCCGGTCGTATTTAAATGCAAACCTTGAACTCCTTTGGGACGAGTATAAGCGAACTACAATGCCAGAGGAATACCCGGTCGACCTAAGCCAGGAATGTTGGAATAATAAAATGCAACGGATTGAAGAAGTAAAGGTCAGTATTGAAGAAATGATTGAAAAGAAATAATAAAAGTTTGTTGCGAAAACAACCATCTTTATTGGAGGGAACTTTTATGATTATGCAACAACAGATTATGAAAGAATTACATGTAAAACCTTCTATTGATCCAAAAGAAGAAATTAATCTTAGGGTGAATTTTTTAAAGGAATATGTACTAAAAAGTAAAACAAATGGATTTGTATTAGGAATTAGCGGTGGTCAAGATTCCACATTAGCCGGAAAGCTTTGTCAAATGGCCGCCCAGGAACTTCGAAACGAAGGGCATTATGCAACATTTGTAGCTGTCCGTTTACCATATCGTTTTCAAAAAGATGAAGATGATGCTCAAGCAGCATTGTCATTTATTAAGCCTGACCGTGCGATCATCCTTGATATTGGCGCAACAGTTGATGCATTTGTAGCAGACTATAAGAAATCGACTTCAGAAGAGATCAGTGATTTTAATAAAGGAAATGTAAAAGCAAGAGAAAGAATGATCGCTCAATACGCAATTGGCGGTATGCATAATTTATTAGTGGTAGGAACAGATCATGCTGCTGAAGCAGTCACCGGTTTCTTCACGAAATATGGGGACGGGGGAGCCGACATACTGCCGTTAACAGGGTTAACCAAACGACAGGGCCGTGCCCTTTTAAAGGAATTAGGTGCAGAGGAACGTCTTTATTTAAAGGTTCCCACAGCAGATTTATTAGATGTAAAACCATTGCAGGCTGATGAAACTGAACTTGGTATCAGCTATGAACTTCTTGATGATTATTTGGAAGGAAAAGAAGTACCAGAACAAGAAGCCGAAAAAATAGAAAAACGATATCAAATTTCCAAACATAAGAGACATATGCCTGCGAGCATGTTCGATGAATGGTGGAAATAGTATTAAGTCTGTTTCTAAAGATTAGAAACAGGCCTTTATTATATTTGTATATACATTTAAAGAATCAGAACGCATCTTTTGTGCGTTCTGTTTCCTATCGTTTTTTCTTTTTAAGATCGCTAACTGCGTTCTTTTTTACAATGCGATCTAATACTACCTGGACCTGGATATTTCTTTCATCAATATCGGTAACGTTGGTGACCTTGCCTTTTCGTCCTTTTATTTTGATTGCTTCATCAACAGAAGGCACATTTTGCACTAGTTGTGTTAATAACAGATTTTTATTTTCATAGTAATGAACAACATACATTCATATCACCTCATAACTTAATAAGACCCCAATTATTTACGTGATAATATATGTTTAAAATCTGTTTTGGTCCATAAAATTTTTAAATTTATAGGTGGGGGAGGTTTTTACTTCGATGTCATGCCACCCGAAACAACAAATTTCATTGCATCCTCAGGCTTGACGTCGATAATTTCCACTTCATCCTTGGGAATAAGGAATGTGAAGCCTGCGATTTGAAAGGTTTGCTGAATATAAACAGCTACGTAGTCTTTCAATGGATCATAAAAGCTTTCTACATCTTCGGTCGTGATAAACCCTATTGCTTTTACATCTGTTCCAGGAATTGTTACAAGTGCAACTTTTGAAAAAGATTTCTTTTCACCCAGAAATGAATTAAAAGTATCTTTAATAACGGAGTAGAGAGTTTTGATTAACGGGATTCTCTCTAATAATCTGTCAATCAAACGAAAAATAGTTCCAGCAAATACTCTCGTTGATAACCATCCTAAGATGGTAATGACAACTAACGTAAGCAATAATCCAATTCCGGGAATATAATCCTCTCTTAAATAAGGCTTCAGGAACTTCCCCAAAATCCCGTCTAAAAACAAAAATACTTTAAAAACGACATACACAACTAAAATAATTGGAACAATCGTTAAAATTCCATTGATAAAATTTCGTAAAATACTTTTCATATACACTTCTCCTTGCAACCCTATTATTAGTAGCCATTGCTGCTTAAAAATTTTACACCATAGTCATACAAAAATCCAAATGTCAATGCTCCTATTTTTTGAGTAACTAACCAAATACTTATCAGACTTTTCAATTCTTTTTTAATAGTCTCAAAGGTTTCCTTGGTAAAAGCCCTTCCTTTCTTAAAATCAAAATCATATTTTATTAGTAGAGTTTGAACGAAAAGGAGGGAGTGTTATGAACGAAAGAAGAAGGTTTGGTTTTTGTATGCCTGGTTATAGGTGGTGTGGTCCAGGCTGTGGTGGCTCCGGTCCACCGACAAATCGGGTGGATTCATGTTGCATGAGACATGACCTTTGTTATCAACGCTATGGTCCATCTCGGGAATGTGACGTTGCATTTATGGAGTGCTTACGACAACGAAGAAATCGATATACAAAAGAGGGAAGAGATGCGGCATTTTTTTATAATGTGATGAGAATTAGAAGTGTATTTAGACCATGAAATATAGGTGCCAATTCCTACGGGATTGACACCTTTTTATTTGATTTATGCTGTTCCTAGAGTTACTCCTATTTTCTTCAAATATTGACGATAGGCAATACTCATTCGGTCTGATTTTAAGGAAAGTTCAACTTGTAAATCTAGTGGTAGGTCTTCTGGCTTTTGATTTTCAACAATTGGCTTGTCTTGGGCGAAAATCATATCTTGGAACTTAACAGTCTCTTCGTCAGTTGTACCTGTGTCATAGTTAAAGGAAATAATTCCATGGGCAATCGATTTTTCTTCTGTAACAGGTTGAATCATAAGGACAATAGTCATCTTATTCTCATTATCAGGATCTCTCTTGGTGAATTGCACAACAAGAGGATTGAATACTTCATATGTGTAATAAACATCTTTAGCAACCCCAGTTCCGTCTGGATCTGGTTGGAAGATGGCAATCTCATCAGAATAAATAGAATCTTCCCCCTGATGAACATCGTAATCACCGATCACTGGTTTGTCTTGAACACCTAGAAAACCTTCATGAACGAACGCAAGGTGACCAACATCTAGGAAATTTTCAACAACTCTAGGAGGCTTCGCATTTATTTCAATTTGTCCCCAAATTACATTATGGTAGCTTTCGTCAAGAAACGGACGATATGTAAACATTTTGGGATTATTATTGTTTAAGTTTACCCATACATAGCCATATTCTTCGCGGCATGAATATTTAATTGCCTTCGCTTTTAATGGTATTTTTCTTCCTTCAGGCAGTTGTGGAATTTTTGTACAATCCCCTTCAGAGTTATATTCCCATCCATGGTACGGACATACAAGCTTACCGTCTTTAACGCATCCCAGTGAAAGGGCAGCACCACGGTGTATACAAAGGTCTTTAAACGCATGAATGCCTTCTTCTGTTCTAAATAAAACAATTCTTTCACCTAATACAATCACTTGTTGTGGTTCTTCTTTAATATCTTCAGCTCTAGCTGCAACAATCCATTGATCTCTTAATACTTGGTCCTCAACTAACATGACCAATCCTCCTTAGTTTTAATTCCTCATTACATTTTATATATTTCCACAAATGAAGTCAATAAAAAACGAACATTAAACAAAATAATAAATAAATTATTCGTATTTTGTATTTACATTTTTAAAAACCTTCTTTATAATGCAAAATATGTTATGCAACATGTTAATAGTGTTTTTGTAAAATTCCTATCATGCTATACATTATTAACCAGGGTTTTTACTCTGATAGAAAGGCATTTATTCAGACTTATTTCATAATATTGGAGGAATAGTAGTGGAACACAATTCTCAAAATCCGAACTTAGTAGTCGGAGTCAATGACAAAATTAGTGTTGGCAAATCTCTTTTGTTAGGTTTTCAACACGTACTCGCAATGGATCTTTATATTGCGCCAATTATTATTGCGGGTTTACTTGCATTGAACACAATGGATACGACTTACTTCATTCAAATGTGTTTTCTCGCAGCTGGTATTGCTACACTCATTCAAACAATCGGCGGGTTAAAATTACCTGTCGTTCAAGGTCCATCCTATGTACCAATCGGTGCTCTTGCAGCTATCGGTGGAAAGCTTGGATTAGGAGCAGTATTTGGGAGTTTAATACCAGGAGCATTATTAATTGCGGTTTTAGGATATCCATTAAAGGTCTTTGCAAAAACCGTTAGAAAAATTATTCCTCCTCTAGTTGGTGGAACTGTAATTGTCATTGTTGGGATTTCATTAATGCCAAGTGCATTCAATAGTATTTACACAGCACCAGGAAATGTTGGGCACAATGTGATTGTCGCTGCTGTTTCAGCAGGCGTTTTATTGGTATTCATGTTACTTGGTCGCAAAAAATCGGGATATGGTACATTTTTTCGTTTAGTATCCGTTATTTTAGCAATTGTAATTGGAACTATTACAGCTTCATTCTTTGGTACTGTAGATTTTTCAGTCGTTAAGGATGCAAAGTGGATTTCATTACCCAGCTTCTTCCCATTTGGAAAGCCTGTCTTTGATCTTCAAGCCATATTAACAATGGTATTTATTTATATGATAATTTTAATTGAAACAACTGGTACTTGGTTTGTAGTCTCAACCGTTACTGGTGAAGAATTGAATGATAACCGGTTAAATCGCGGATCTGTAGGTGAGGGGCTAGGCTGTTTTGTAGGTTCTTTAGTTGGCGGTACGCCAGTAACAGGTTATTCTTCCAATGCCGGTATTCTTGCAATTACAGGTGTTGCGAGTCGTATGGCAATAATCGCCGCTGGGATTATACTAATTGTTTTAGGATTAATTCCAAAGCTTTCTGCCATAATTACTTGTGTGCCACAGCCTGTAATCCAAGGTATTTTTGGAGTTGTCTGTGTGGCAATTGTAATGAATGGTCTTAAGGTCATTCAACATGTAACGATAGATGACCGTAATATGATTGTAATCGGTGTTCCCATACTGTTAACGGTTGGAACAATTGTTTTGCCGAAAGAAATACTTTACAGTGTACCTGATTTTGCTAATTATATTCTTTCTTCTGGAACAGCTGTGGGGGCAATCGCGGTATTGATTCTTAATTTGCTCATTCCTGAGGAAAAGAGGAAAGCAAATACTAAATCGATCTCCTAATCACAAACGCCATCTAGCATAGAAGACTAGGTGGCTTCTTTTGAATAAAAAAACTCTCAATTTCATCATTGAAACTGAGAGTTTTTAAATAGTATACAATTATTGGACAGTTACTGCTTCTGTTGTTTCTTCTAATTCATCTGCTGGGCCAAAGAATTCGAAGTGGATTTTCTCTGATGAAACTCCCCATTCTTTTAATGAACGATACATCATTTTCATAAATGGTACCGGTCCACAGAAGTAGAAATCAGCTTCAGTTGTTCCTACAGTTGCTTTTAACCAATCAAGGTCAATGAAGCCTTCCTTATCGTAGTTCATGTCTTGACGGTCTTGGTCAGTAGGGGCAGAATACGCAACGAAATTTTTCACACTCTCATGTTTCTCTGCAAGTGCTGCAACCTCATCTTTTAATGCGTGAACCTCACTGTTAAGTGCACCATGAATGAACATAACTTCACGTTCAGGCTGTTGCTCCACGATTGTATTTAGCATACTAACCATTGGCGTTAATCCAACACCACCACTAATTAAAATAGCAGGAGTTTCCTTCGATTCAAGAATGAAATCACCAGCCGGAGCACTAATAGTAATCACATCGCCTACATTGATTTCTTGATGTAAGTAATTTGAAACGACACCATGCTCTTCACGCTTTACACTAATTCTGTAATAGTCTTTACCAGGTGCATCTGAAAGGCTATAGTGACGGATATGAGTATATTCATCACCTTGAGGCTGAACTTTAACAGTTAAATATTGACCAGCTGGATAAGAAGCAATTTCTTTTCCATCCTCAGGTTTTAAATAGAAGGAAGTAATAACTTCACTTTCTTTCACTTTACAGTCAACGACAAAGTTTCTGAAGCCTTCCCAACCACCAGGCTGTTCTTTTGCTTCCTTATACATTTCTTTTTCCACACCGATGAATGCATCTGCAATCACACCATAGGCTTCAGCCCAAGCATTGATGATATCATCCGTTGCCGCATCGCCTAACACTTCTTTAATTGCACCAAGTAGATTCTCACCAACGATTGGATAATGTTCTGGTTGAATTCCTAATGCACGGTGTTTTTGAGCAATTTGTTTAACGACTGGAAGAATAGCTTCTAAATTATCAATATGAGCAGCAGCCGCGTAGACTGCGTTTGCTAATGCGGTTTGCTGACGACCTTGTCTTTGGTTAGCGTGGTTAAAAATATTTAATAATTCCGGGTTGTTTTTAAACATACGTTTGTAAAAATGAGTTGTAATATTTTTTCCGTATTTTTCAAGAACTGGAACAGTGCTTTTCACGATATCAATTGTTTTTTCATTTAGCATGATTAGACGTCCTTTCTAAAACAAATATTTAAAATACATGTTTATAATATAACGACAGTGCTAATAAAAGATACCTTTAGAATACATCTTTTGAAAAGTTGTCACATTTAGGTAAGGACAGGACTTTCGTGCTATACTTAGAGAGAACTCATGAATATAAGGAGTTTTTAAATGAAATTAACAAATTATACGGATTATTCGTTACGTGTTTTAATGTATTTGGCAATGAAAAATGAAGAAGAATTATGCACCATCCAAGAAATTGCAGAAGCATATAATATATCAAGAAATCATTTAATGAAAATCATTCATCATTTAGGAAAACTAGAATATATCAAAACAATTCGAGGGCGTAATGGTGGCTTTAGGCTTGCGAAGCATCCGAAGGATATTAATATTGGGGAAGTCGTTTCAAATACAGAAGAGGACTTTAATATCGTTGATTGCTTTAAAGAAGGAGGGGGCTATTGCTCAATCTCGCCATCTTGTAAACTAAAACATGCCTTGTATGAAGCATTACAGGCTTTCATAAATGTATTGAATGGGTATACATTAGAGGATCTTGTTACTAATAAAACAGATTTGCTTGATTTATTTCGTTTGCAAGAAGAGAAGTAATGTGGGAAATAACATTCCCTTTCCGGTCTGACTCTCCAATAGGAACCAATACTAGTCGTTTAACATACATTTAAGTAGACGAAGTAATTAGAAAATTGGTTTTAAAGGAGAAGGAGAGAGATGATAAGACATACGCCTGGTTTTTATTGCCCTTATTGTCACGGATACGTAGAACCACGGAATTGGTATGACGAATACTATTACCAACAGTACTCTGTACCATACTATGGGTGGGATTGGAATCGGAATCCTGAAACGATTTTAGGAAAAGCAACTTGGACATGGGGCGGAACACCAACAAAATGTGAAATCGGATGGTCCTATGATAACAATATGACCGTAGCAGTCAGCGAAAACAGCCCATTTAAATGTGGTCAGCGATTACGAATTCGTAATGTGTCATTTGTCCCGAATCAAGACATCATTGTAACAGTAGTAGACCAAGTGAAGAAATTCCCTGCTAATCGAATCAATCTTCATCGAAAAGCATTTGAAGCCTTGGGTGCATCACCTAGTGTAGGGGTATTAAATGTAGAAATTACGCCTATCGATTAAAAGACTCAAAGGAGAACAATCCCTAAATTGTCCTCCTTTTTTCATGCTATTTTTCTTATTCCATTTGATCCATAAGCTCGCGATGATTTTCCTCATCATTTTCTTTAAGAAGATTTTCTGAATGTAATGCATCATAAGCTGGATTTGTAATATAAAGAACCTGGTTCTTCAGATGTTCATCTTTCTTCACAAATATCCATCCTTTCCCATTTCTTATTTTACTAATATGGCTGTTTTTAGATTGTTTTAGACACAGAAAATCTTTTAATAAATTTTTATATTAGCAAGCACATTTTTATATTCCCATCATATACTACTTATTGTGTGAGAAATTGTTAGAAGGGAAGTATAAAGATGAGCAACGAGATTAAAACACCAGTTACCAACGACTACAAGGACAAAGAAGGGTACAAAGTAATCAAAGTCAATCTAAACAATCCAACAGAAAATTTATTTGCAGTCGTAACTCCTATAAAGATGCAGTAATCTAATTAAAATACTATCTTTTCGTACGTATTCTTACATAGAAAAGATGGTATTTTTTATTTTGCTAGAAATAGAACCTGAAGTACAAGGGGAGTAAATACATTTAAAGGGCTCAATCAAATACCTTTACTTTTTGGCATGAACATACTATGCTTAAAGAAAGAATATTCGCAAACTACTAGGGGTGCCCAATTGGGCTGAGAGAAAAACGGACGTTTTTTAACCCTTTGGACCTGATCCGGCTAATACCGGCGGAGGAAAGTAGAGTGGAAACTTCCATTTTCTCTTGATACCAATGCCAGGTCCATTAATGTGGACTTGGCTTTTTTGCGTTTTTCTTATTTACTATTTTAGGAGGCTACTAGAATGAAATTACAGAATCAGGTTATTCTTGTCACAGGAGGCGCTCGTGGATTAGGGAAGGAGATTGTAAAAGCGTTCGCTAATCAAGGAGCGAAAGTAGTTATTAATTATTTCAATAGTGAAGCAAAAGCCTATGCTTTAAAAGAGGAAATTGGTGAAAATGCAATTGCGGTTCAAGCAGATGTCACAAAACGTGAACAGGTAGATAACCTATTTGTTGGAGCGAAAAAGCAGTTTGATCAACCTATTACAACAGTTGTTAATAATGCCTTAATTAATTTTCGTTTCGATCCAATCGCTAGAAAAAATGCAGCAGATATTTCATGGGAGGATTATCACGTACAGCTTGAAGGTGCAATCCGCGGAGCCTTACATACAACCCAGGCAGCGATGTCTGACATGAAGGAGCTAGGATTTGGTCGAATCATAACGATTGGTACAAATCTCTTTCAAAACCCTGTTGTTGCTTATCATGATTACAACACAAGCAAAGCAGCACTTCTAGGATTTACACGAAACATGGCAAAAGATTTAGGTGCCTTTGGTATAAATGTGAACATGGTGTCAGGAGGATTGCTCCAAACAACAGATGCGAGTTCCGCAACTTCTGATGAGGTTTTCCAATTAATCAAGGATTCTACACCACTTCAAAAAGTCACAACTCCAGAGGATGTTGCGAACGCTGTTCTATTCTTTGCTTCTCCTTGGAGTAAAGGTGTAACAGGGCAGAACCTAGTTGTTGATGGCGGCCTAGTAATGGATTAAACAACCATGGGAGGTTTCATAATGAGTAAAACATTGAAAATGACAATAACAGCAATGCTTGTTGCGATTGGCACCGTAACAAGCCACCTGTTTGCAATACCCATTGGTTTCACAAAGGTGTTTCCAATGCAGCATTTTATTAATGTACTGTCTGCAGTAATCTTGGGACCAACTTATGCTGTTCTTCAAGCTTTTTTAGTTTCTTTACTTCGGAACATGCTTAGTACAGGCTCCTTATTTGCCTTTCCTGGAAGTATGATCGGAGCGTTTTTAGCGGCGTTTTTATATTCAAAAACAAAGAAAGCCTCAATGGCAATGACTGGTGAAATAATCGGAACAGGTCTATTGGGTGCGATGGCTTGTTACCCAATCGCCACACTCATTCTTGGGCAGGATGCAGCCCTTTTTGGATTTGTACCATCGTTTATCTTTAGTTCGATTGCAGGTTCCATCTTTGGATTTATTATCGTTGGTATCGTATTAAAAAGCCCGGCCTTTAAAACATATCAAGAACGTAACTTCTAATATTCAGAAAAAGACTAAACAGTTTTTGTTTAGTCTTTTTTAAATCATTAGACCACCTATGACATATAGTACAATGGCAATAACACCGCCAATCGCTGAAACCTTTAATTTATATTGTGCATAGTCTACAAGGTCCAAGTCTAAGATTGATGCTGTTGTTATCGTTGTATCACCAAGAGGGGAGGTCAACGCTCCAAATGCACCACTCGCGAAAACTGCTCCCACCGTTAAGGGGATAGAGGCGCCAGTTGATAATGCAAGCGCAATCCCAAGTGGCATAAATAACCCCCAGGTTCCCCACGACGAACCAATAAAATAACCAACAATTGAACCGATTAGAAAAATTGTCGCAGGCGTTAGAAAGCCTGGTAGAAAAGAACCTAAGGTTGAACTAATAAATTCTGAGAACCCAAGCTCCTCAGCTGACAAGGTCAAGGCCCATATCAGAATAAGTAGACTGATTGCCTGCATCATTTGATTGCCACCGTCGTAAAAATGATACATAATTTCATGCAATTTTTCTTTACGAACCATATAAAAGACGAATGTGAAAATGAGCGTGATAAACACTGCTAAGAGCATCACAAAAGTTGCATCTGCCATCGAAAATGCTTCAAAAACTGTCTGAGCACCGAGTGATTTACCATCCTGCCATAAGAGATAAAGTGACAACCCTAGTAAAAGGAATACCGGTACAATTAAATTCCAGGGCTGTGCTTTTACAAGGGAAAGCTCTTTTTTTATACCCATTCGATGAAATTCATGTTCATGTTCTTCTTCACCATGATTTTTGTCAGAATTCATTTTGGTTTTAGATGGCCAAAATGTTTGTATGATTCCGATTAACAGCATTACAATTGCATAAAAATTAAACAAGATGCTTAACAGAAAAACTTCATAAGCAGACATACCTAGATTAAGTCCTTTAATACCACCTTCAACAAGTGAAACCATAAAGCCAACAAACGCAGTTGCTACAGGTAAAAGGACGATGACTGATTCGGTTGAAATATCTAAGGTCATACCTACCTTTTGTTTGGATAGGTTCATTTTTTTTATGAGTTGCTTTATAATGGGGCCAATCATCATAATTCGAAACATCGGCATCATAAAGGTAAACGGAAGGGTGAGCCAAATTAAACCCAGTAGGCCACGTTCCGTTTTGATTTTCTCCCCAATCCATTCCGTAAATCCTTTAATACCACCGGCAATGTTCATCATCCCAACTAAACCACCAAAAACATATAAAAAGCTTACGATTTTAACATTAGTTGGATCAGATAGAGTCGTCACAATATAAGTAATGGATTGCTGGGTTCCACCTAATACATCAGATGTAACAAGGATTGCCCCAACCAATAATCCTAAAACAAGTCCAGGTAAAATATCCTTTAACCAAATTGCCATACCGATCACAATTAAAAAAGGAATAAGTGAGAGCCATGAATGTTCCAAACCATTATCCTCCCGTATGCAAAAATGTTCATTTGGTTAGTATGACCAATTTGAGAGTGGAGTATTTTAGTAAGGGTAGTTATTATGGCTTTAAAGGATCACAGGGGTAAAGGTTTTGACTATGATATGGAGAATGAAGGTAA
>NZ_JBALOV010000032.1:101525-136803 GCF_036965045.1 Bacillus sp. JJ1533
GACCATTTTCGTCGATTGTTCCGAGTAAAATTTCATTAAGTGTAACATTTTTGTAGGTTGTTGAAATTTTTTGTAATAACCAATCTTCATCTTTACCAATTTGCTGCAGCTCATTAAATTCAATCTTTTTCTCTTTAATTAAAGTCCTAGGATATTGGAATGGTTTAATAGGTTGGTTAAATGAACTCGGTGTTAGTGGTTGGTGTTCACTTTTTAAAAAGAGTGAAATAGATCCACCTGGCTCCCAAAAAGCTAGAGCAACCTTTTCAATATCTTCCGCATTCTTCATCCTTAATTCTGCTAAAAGTACATCAATGGAAATCCTTGCTTTGTTCAAATTTTTATAAAGTATATTTCCATTTTCAATAAGTGGGATAGGTGCGGGGATAAACAATTTTCTTATTCTATTTGAACGTAAACTTAGGAAAATCCCAATTAAATAAAGGATTAAAACTACTGTCATTGTAATCATCGAACCTTCTAAACCCAATCCTTCATCTGATAATGGATGAGCAATAATATTGCCAATTAGTAAGACGATTACAAAGTCGAGTAGACCAACTTGTGATATCGTTCGTTGCCCCATCATTCTAGCGACTACAACAAAAAACGCAAAGCCAACGATTGCTCTGAGAATCCATTCAATGATAGTGAGATGATCTTGGGCAGCAAAAAAATGCATAATTACTCCACCTTAACCTAAATTTCCATAATTAGTTTGCACTTAGTACATTATTACTATTAAATTTTATTCCTTTAAAATAACAATAAAAAAACACTTCCTATGGTCCGAAATAGAAAGTGTTTTAGTATGCTTTAGAATAATCCAACTAATTGTTGAAAGGCCAGAATACCAAATAAGACCAAACATGCCGATAAGACAATATTAGACAGTAAACTATTACTATACTCTTTTCCAATACGTTTGGAATTAAGCAACCACAATAAACTTATTGATAAAAATGGCATAAACAAAGCTCCAAGAGCACCGTATAAAATAATTAATTCGACAGGTTTACCAAAAAATAAAAGAAGCATTGGAGGGAAGGTTAGCCATGCTAAGAAGGCACGGTATGCTGGATCCTTTTCAGTTACTGAGCGATTATGTTCCTTTTTCATAAGCCGGACAAAGTCTGCAAATAGATAAGGGACCCCATTCCAAACTCCTAAGAGAGAAGAAAATGCTGCAGACCAAAATCCAAGTAAGAAAAGCCATGTAAAAACACTTCCAAATTTGTCACCAATCATCTCTGATAATTGATATAACCCTTGTTCTCCTTGAATTTCAATTCCAGACCCATAAAGAAACTGACTTCCAACAATTAAGAGAGATAAAGTGAACAATGCAGTCATAATATAGGCTGCCTTTGAATCCAATCTCATCATGGGAATCCAGTCTTTACCTTTCCAACCTTTTTCCTTTAACCAATAGCCATAGGAAGCCATCGTAATTGTTCCACCTACGCCACCGATAAGCCCGAGTGCAAGCATAAAAGACCCTTGAGGAATTGTCGGAACAAAACCTTTAAAAAAGTCGCCAATGTTAGGTAAAAATAACACTGCAGAGCCTATTACTGTAACAAACATTAGACCTATTAGAACCATCATAACTTTTTCAAATAGGAGATAACGACCACTCCAAATGAGGAGAAAACCTACAATGGCATGTATAACTGCCCATACCCAAAAGGGAAGGACAGGGAACATTGCCGTCATAGCTAAAGCACAGGCTGATGTTGCTGCAGCTCCATATACGAATCCCCAAATGACAGAGTATACCCCGAAATATCCAGTAGCCCATTTTCCCATCTGCTGCCAGCCTTCAATGATCGTCTTACCTGTGGCAAGGTGCAAACGACCTACACCTTCATTTAAAAAGTATTTAAAAATAGAACCAAGAATAATTGCCCAAACAAATACAAGTCCAAAGCCTGCACCTGCAACTAATGCTGCGACAAGGTCACCGGTTCCGACCCCCGTTGCTGCTGCTACAAAACCTGGACCAATCATAGCCAATTTCTTTTTATAACTCGTAGGTGCCTGTATTGGCGTATTGAGATTCGACATAAAGTAACCCCTTTCATGGTGTAAAATAAAATATATTTTAAAATTATATCACAATTAAAATAAATAAACTTGGTCTAATAGTCTGAATTTTGGAAGTGAAATATTTCCAAGCAAGAAAATTTGTTTCTGTTCTATCAATTGATAAGATAGTAATAAATTAAGGTGAAGAAAGGATATGAGCAAATGACAAATATAAATATTCCCGTCTCGGTTTTAAATCTTGCACCCATTCGTCAGGGACAAAATCAAAAAGACGCAATAGATGCCATGGTTGACTTAGCTCAAGCTACTGAAAAAATGGGATACAGCCGATACTGGATTGCGGAACATCACAATTCACCAACATTAGTTAGTTCTGCGACATCCATTTTAATTAAACATACTTTGGAGCACACAGAAAAAATCAGAGTTGGTTCAGGCGGAATCATGCTTCCGAACCACTCGCCACTAGTTGTAGCTGAACAATTCGGGACAATGGCTACTATTTATCCAAACCGCCTTGATTTAGGGCTTGGACGTGCTCCTGGAACGGACATGATGACAGCAAGTGCATTAAGACGTTCTCATAATGATTCCGTTTATACGTTTCCGAATGATGTAAATGCATTACTTACATACTTTGGTCCTATGGAACGCCAAGGTTATGTAAAAGCATTTCCTGGAGTTGGTACAAGCGTGCCAATCTACATTTTGGGTTCTTCAACAGATTCAGCTCATTTGGCTGCAAAATTAGGACTTCCGTATGTATTTGCCTCCCATTTTGCACCAAGATTCATGGAAGAAGCAATTTCCATTTACCGCAACCGTTTTGTACCATCCGAATATTTACATTCACCATACATGATGGTTTGCCTAAATGTAATTGCAACTGAAACGGATGAAGAAGCTAAACGAGAACTCACAACCATGCAACAATTTTTCTTGAACGTTGTACGCGGTTCACAGAACCCATTATTGCCACCAGTTGATAATATGGATGAGTTATGGAACCAGCCTGAAAAAGAAATGGCTACTTCCATGTCCAGTGTTACATTATTAGGTAGCAAAGAATCGATTCGCAACCAATTAACAAGCTTCCAAGAAAAATATAATGTTGATGAACTAATGGCCGTTTCATACATCTATGACCCGGATAAACAAAAGCGATCATACGAAATTTTAAAAGAAGTTGTCGATGGGAAGTAAAGAATTTCGGGAACGTACTACTTTTGTTGGAGTAAGTTCAACAAAATGGAAGTATTTGAAGCAAATTGCTTCACAACGGATATAAAACTTGATACTATAAAGTAGAAATTAATATTGATCTATCTTCGGGGCTGGGTGAAAATCCCGACCGGCGGTGATGAGATTACTCTCTAAGCCCGCGAGCCGTAAGGCAGGATTTGGTGCGATTCCAAAGCCGACAGTATAGTCTGGATGGGAGAAGATGGAGGTTCTGCGCGTTCGAAAATTTTTTAATGATTGAACGTTTATTAAGCATACCTTTAACTCCCTCAAGAATCCATTCTTGGGGGTTTTTATTTGGGTATGACTTAAATTGCTGAACCTTTCTTCTTTTGAGGTGGATCGACAAAAGAGGAGAGGAAAGAAAAAATGAAGAAAATACCTTTACGTCAATTTGTGGCAATTGCAATGTTGAGTACGATTTCGTACATCTTAATGTTTCTCAACTTTCCATTGCCAACATTCCCAAGCTTTTTGAATGTCGACTTTAGCGATGTTCCTGCATTACTTGCAGCACTCATTTTTGGACCGATGGCCGGAATCTTAGTTGAATTATTCAAGAATATGATTGATTATTTCATCACAGGCAGTGAAACGGGAGTTCCAGTCGGACATATCTCAAACTTTGTAGCGGGAATTATTTTCGTCCTAACAACCTACTACATTTTTAGACTATTAAAAACAAAATTAGGCTTAACACTTGGATTAATTGGCGGTACCGTTATGATGGCAATCATCATGAGTGTTCTTAACTACTATGTCTTCTTACCGGCATTCAACTTTTTCTTGAATATCCCGGCGATGTCAGCACCAGAAACACTCAAAATGGTGGTTTACGCAATCCTTCCATTTAACTTCCTTAAAGGATTGATTGTCACAATAATCTTCTTGTTGTTATATACCCGTCTGCATCCATGGATTAATAAACAAGCTTCGATATAAATCTAATGATAGGCAAGCACCCAGAAGCGGGTGCTTGTTTTTGTTATATGGGATATTTTGTTTAGTCGGCTGTTATACTCGTATTTCGCATTCAGCACCAGAAAATGGTAAAATAGTAGTGGTTATATAAAAGGGGGATGGGGCAATGAAAAAGAAAATCGTCCTTGCCGGTGGTACTGGTTTTGTAGGTACTTATTTTTCAAAGAAATTTACTGACCTAGGCTATGAAGTAAAAGTGATTTCAAGAAATGAACCCAATATCACATGGGATGATAGAGAAAGTATTGTACAAGCTCTTGAGGACTCAGAAATGCTTATTAATCTTGCAGGGAAATCTGTAAACTGTAGATACAATGAAAAAAATAAACAAGAAATTCTTAACTCACGAATAAAGACTACAAGTATTTTAGGAGATGCTCTCAATGAATGTAAACATCCACCGGACTTATGGATCAATTCAAGCACAGCAACCATTTACCGGCATGCGGAAGATAGACCAATGACAGAAGAAACAGGCGATATTGGCAATGGTTTTTCCGTAGATGTTGCAAAAAAATGGGAGGAAACCTTTTTTTCTTATCAATATCAAAATATAAGACAGGTAGTCCTAAGAATCTCAATTGTCCTAGGAGCGGATGGGGGTGTGATGATCCCATATAAAAACCTAGTTCGGTTTGGCCTTGGTGGGATTCAGGGACCAGGCACTCAAAAATTTAGTTGGATTCACATAGAAGATTTGTTCAATATTATTCTTTTAATTCGAGATCACAACCACCTTACAGGAGTATTTAATTGCTCAACTCCTAATCCCATTACAAATCGTGAATTAATGAATAGTCTCCGAAAAGCTTACAAACGAAATGTTGGCTTGCCAGCACCGGCATGGCTCCTTGAACTTGGTGCGATTTTTATACGAACAGAAACTGAATTAATTTTAAAAAGTAGATGGGTAATCCCAGAACGCCTTGAAAAAGAAGGTTTTGTGTTTACATACCCGACAATTGATGAGGCTCTTACGCAAATAACTAATCAAGATTTTTGAAACTATTTTCCTATAAATCCGTAAACAATAGTGTTAGAACTAAAATTGGAGGGGATTTTATGGAAAGTAAAGGCTGTGTTAAATGTGGAAGTACGAATGCTGGCACAAAGGATGTATCGATGACTGGCTCTGGGCTTACTAAAATGTTAGATATTCAAAACAATCGCTTTACGGTGGTGTTTTGTAAAAACTGTGGTTACTCAGAATTCTATAACAAGAATTCTTCAACGGCATCAAATATTCTTGATCTATTCTTTGGATAATTTGCAGAAGGGGATAACAAACATATGCTGCATAAGTTCTCGTTACAAACAAATAATCGTGACCAAATGATTGATGTAACAAATAAAGTTCAATCCGTTATTGATGAAAGTGGAGTGAGAGAGGGAGCTGTAATTATCTATTGCCCGCATACAACGGCTGGGATAACGATTAATGAAAATGCAGATCCGGATGTAAAAACTGATATGATTCGTCGTTTTGATGAAATATATCCTTGGGATCATAAGCTTGACCGTCATCTGGAAGGAAACACAGCTGCGCATATGAAAGCAAGCACTGTCGGGGCTTCACAACATGTTATTATCACAGACGGACGTTTGCTTTTAGGTATGTGGCAGGGGATTTATTTTTGTGAGTTTGATGGTCCACGCACTCGAACCTTTTATGTAAAAATTGTGTAACTAGGCGAATCTATAAAAGATTCGCCTATTCTCCGTTTTACATACAATTAGCGCCATTTGAAACACTCATTTGCAACATCCTTATAATATGTTAGCAGAAAATTTCTCTCAGTTTTGCTACTATAGTAGTAAGTATTTTATTATTAAAATTTTGTGGGAGGGGAAGTTGGATGGATGAGCGTTATCCGATAGGAGAATTCCAGTTCGATGGAGCTTTGACAGAAGAAATAGTAGCGGATTGGATAAAAGAAATTGAGACTTTACCATCTTTAGTAAAGGATGCAGTGAAAGATCTAACAGATCAACAGCTTGATACACCTTATCGTAATGGGGGATGGACACTTCGTCAGGTTGTTCACCATATTGCAGATGCGTCAATGAATTCATATATACGTTTTAAGTTAGCTGTTACGGAAAACACTCCTGTTATTAAACCGTATGATGAATCAAAATGGGCTGAATTATCTGATTCTACTTTACCAGTAGATGCTTCATTAACGATCATTGATGGTGTCCACCAACGCTGGGTTACGCTCTTACGAAACTTTTCCATGGATGATTTCCAACTTGCGTATATTCACCCAGAAGGTGGAGAAATGAAATTAGGTGTCTTTTTAGGATTCTGTGCTTGGCATGGCAACCACCATTTAGCACATATCACGACTTTAGTAAAAAATAAAAATTGGTAAATTAAAAAGCAATGCATGCCGCATTGCTTTTTAATTCGTTTTTTTATTAAACATCCATTTGATCAATTCTTTTGCTTGTTCATGTGTGATATCACCTTCTGCAAGTGATTTTAAGATGGATCTCCATGAAGCAGTAACGATCATATAAATAGGAAGGGAGGATTCCGACATCAATTCGTTAAAAAAAGATTCCACCTTATCTTTATTTTTACCCGGAGATTCCTCACAAAGTAAACGACAAATATTTGCCTTCACTGCAAAATTCAATCCAATTATCAATGCAGCTTCCATTTTTTTAAATGTATCTTCAAATAAAGATACGGCGCCCTCCATTCTGTCTAAAATCCTTTGTTCCATTTCTGCTCGAATGATTTCATAAAGTTTTGATTTTGACCCAAAGTGGTGATAAATAGCACCAGTTGTCACATTCGCTTTTTCAGCAACCTCTGTAATATTAACCACTTTGTATCCCTTGCTACTAAATTCCTCTAAAGCCACCTTAAGTATTAAATCTTTATTAGTTCCTGGTATCGGTATCCACTCTTTCATAACATGATGATAACATATTGACAAAGAAACGTAAATGAATTACGTTATACATAAGTCATTTATGTAATACATAATTAATTAATCTAATTGAGGAGGAGAGACATGAAATTACTTTTTTTGTACCACCCTGTGAAAAACCTTAAAGAATCTCTTGCATTTTATCGTGAAAAATTAGGGTTCGAAGAAGCATGGAGGGAAGGAGAACATACGGCTGCGATTCATTTACCAAACACAGATATTCGTCTTATGATTGAGGATGAAGACGAAGGACTTTCTGCAGGTGGTGTCTTTTTGATCGATAGTGTAGACGAATTTTACAATCAGAACAAAGATCACCTTCATTTTGTTAGACAACCTCACGACATTCCACCTGGACGTTATGCTATCTATTTAGACAATTCCGAAAACCCCATTCGTATCCTAGATTTTACAAAAGAACAATAATGATTTATACAGACAGTGTTAAGTCCTGTCTGTTTTTTATTTGTAAAAAAGAGGAATCCGAGATTTAGTTAGAGAATACATATGGATAAAATAATCGAGGAGGGATTCATTTGATTTATGAAATGACCTTTCAATTTCGGGTTAGTGATATTTCTATTGGGCAAAAATGGTATGAAACGCTCCTACAGAAATACCCTGATTTTATTCCTCATGATGGCTTTGCTGAGTGGGAGCTTCTACCTGGATGCTGGTTGCAGATTGCAGAAGGTGATCCTTCAGTTGGTTCCGGACCAATAAGATTTGGTGTAGACAATCTTGAAAAAGAACGTGATAGGCTGATACAAGATTTAAAAATAGAACCATTCGAAATTTATTCAAGGGAAGAGGTCCCGGTAAAATGGGCCACATTTTCAGACCCGTGGGGAAATAGAGTTGGACTATTTGAATACCACAATGAATCTGAGAAGGATGAACGAAAGAAAACAATTTTAGGCTTGTCTAAATAAAAGGGGGCTTTCCAATGGCAAAAGGAAAGACAAATGCCATGAGGATTTTAGATTCTAGAAAAATTGAATACAAGATTCATACATATGAGAGTAATGACGGAAAAATTGATGGGGTATCAGTTGCCCAAAAGGTAGGGCTGGATTCTAAAAAGGTTTATAAAACATTAGTAACCCATGGAAACAGCAATGACATCTTTGTGTTTGTCATTCCAGTCGAAGAAGAGCTCGATCTTAAAAAGGCCGCTAAAGTAGCTAAAGTCAAAAAAGTCGAAATGGTACACGTAAAGGATATTCAAAAACATACTGGATATATAAGAGGTGGCTGTTCACCTATTGGTATGAAAAAAGCATATCCGACATTTATTGATGAGCATGCTGTGAGTCTAGACAGCATCATTGTTAGCGCTGGAAAAATTGGTATGCAGGTCGAGCTAAAAGTTGATGATTTAACATTTGCAACAAACGGAGAAATAGTAGACATCACGAAAGAATAATGTACAACAGCAATCAGTCATGAATGGGTTGTTAGAACTCATCATTTATGATAAAATAGATATAATAATTAGATACTCTAAGGGGAGTAGCTTTAACAGCAAAGTCGTCAATACAGAGATACAATCTCTCGGCTTTGTTGGCAACTATACCGTTGTTAGCAAGACCTTACCAAAAACATGGTATAGGTCTTTTTTGATTTTTTAGACCTATATCAATCGTGATATAGGTCTTTTCTATATTGCCTAGTTTTAATGCCAAGTCCAAGTGCTCACTTATCTAGTAGGAAGGGGAGTTTTTCATGAATATTTTTACGACAAAGAATTTGCCAGTATTTATCACAAAGGAACTTGAACAGCTACATAAAAAAATTGCTCCAATAATGATGAAAACATCTAAATACATGTTTTGGTCGTTTCCAATGATCACGATTTCACTCATTAACTTAGTTTTCTTGTTGTTTTTTATTCCATTTACACAAGAAGCTATTCCTTCACTTCTTATTTATGCCATCATTGGTGCAATTGGATTCGCTTTATCAAAAGAAGCAAGGTTTAAGAAGAAAGAAATAGAAACCATTTCATCCGAATATATTATTGAAAGGATAAAAAAGAGTGATGTGGTCACATCAGGACGTCAGCAAGATTATATTTCACGTCTTCAAAACCAACCAAAACTTGCACTACACTTTTTTATTGAATTTTTAAATGAGGAAAAACAGAGAGAAAAGCGAAATCTTTATTCCTAAAGGAGTTTTAACACAATGAAGCACTCAAATTACGAAGTAACGCTAGAGGACAAAGAACATGCAAAAAAAGAAAAGCCTAAAAAAACGATTCATCAAATCCTTAGGAAACTACAAAGCCAAGGAGTAAATGCAACCCTTTGTAAAAAAAGAAGTAAGCTTTCTTTAGGATTGTAAATGGAAAACCTGACCCATACGTGAGTCAGGTTTTTTCCTTGCTTACATAAGAATAGACAATGAGCATGAGAGACAGGTAGATTGTATATCCATAGAGTGAATACATATGCATCCACGAGGAGTTATGAACAAACCAGCCAAACCCTTCAGACAGTTTTTCACCAACCGTCATGATGGATGAGAGAACTAGTATAGCACTTATCTTTCCCACTATAGTAAATTTTTTACAGATTAAAAGAAAGGCAACAAGTATGAGTGGCAATCCAACAAGGGTAAAGCCTATATGAATAGAAAAAATATCAGGAAAAGGACGCATCGGAAAAAAGTAAAAATCTTTTCCAACATAATAAAGATCCAGATATGTACCGATTAAGGTTCCAAGTAATATGGTAACGAGTAGTCCTCTATTAGTCCAAAATGGAAATGGCCTTTTTGGCAATGGCTGCGAGTTCGAATTTTTCAAGGGTTTTACAATATTCATTAAGAATCTCTCCATCCACTTTTTCTTTATCGTCTGTCAGATAGTAAATCACTTCCCAATCCTTGTACCAATCCCCAATCTCAGAAGGCGTATGTTTTCTATTTTTCCAAGCCATCTCTAATCGAGGACTGTATATTCTTGGAGAACCTTGTGTGAGTTCACAGGATTTTACACGTGATTTTAATAAGAAGCCGGGTAGTCCTTCATCTACATTATTAAAAATATGCGGCCAGTAATCCTTTCTTGAACCTGAATGTTGGACATTCCTCGCCCAGTTTTCTATTTTTTTAAGTCGTTTATGATCGGCAAATAAGACGGTATATAAACGTTTACCTAACAAGATGCGTTCACGGACACTTTTAAATTGATGGAGGGTTTGACCGATAAAGTGAATTTTCCCGTTTTTTTCATAAGGAAATAAAATATGATTTAAATCAAATAAATCCTGAAGCTTGAATCCCAATGTATCAAAGACTTCTTTTTTATAATGAGGATTTAATATCACTCGATCCTCTAGGTAGCTTTGCTCATTAATAATTTGGGCAACGGTGAGTGTATACGAATTTTGCCTCATCCAGAACTCATTCCAAATGGATTCCATAAAAATAGAAACATGAAAATGAGGGAGGAGGTAAAATAAATTTTGCTGATATAGTTTACTTGCCTCATAGAGTAGAAATTGTGGAAAAGCATCCTGGAAAATTAACCAATTTCCACGTTCCAAAAATGAAAAATAGGATTCTGCTTCCTTCCTAGTTAAAAGCCTTGAAAGCTGTCCACCATTTAAGTCTGTCATAGTCCAGCCACCATTGCGGGACACCATATGGCCAAGGAATGCCCAATGAATTTCGGGATGGGCCACATAGAAATCCAGATAAGCCTTTGTCCTTGTTACGTTATTTAGATTAAGGCTATTTGTCATCCCTTTAATTTGCTGAATCAAGACACGTTCCTCCAAAGTAAGTGGGTGCAAAAATACTGGTCTTTTTTGGCGTTTCTTTAGATCTTTTTTGATTCGTATTAGAGATTCAGAGAGTGGGAGTTTCTTCTTTTTGAAAAATTTGCACATTAATGATGACCTCCTCAATGAATGCTCTTGACTTACGGTGAATATGTATGGAATAGATGAAGGGAGGTTACATATGTTTGACAAAGTAAACGATGGCATACAACAGCTGATTGGCACCATTCGGAAGGACCAATCATCCAATGGAGCTTGGAAATATCCCTTTGAAACAGGAATATCGACTGATTGTTATATGATTATCTTATTAAGAAGCCTTGAAATAAATGATGAGAAATTGATTGAACAATTAACAAAACGAATTTTGAGTCGACAAGAAGAAAATGGAGCATGGAAACTTTTTTATGACGAAGGAGAAGGAAATATCTCGGCAACAGTGGAGGCATATTATGCATTGCTTTATTCGGGTTATATAGAAAAAAGCGACTTGAAAATGAAACTCGCGAGATCCTTTATTGAAAAAAATGGGGGGCTCAAACAAACTCACATCTTAACAAAATTTATGCTTGCAGTGACAGGTCAGCTAAATGGCCAGCTTTTGTTCCACTGCCTCTTGAACTTATCCTGTTGCCACACTCATTTCCGATTCATTTTTATCGTTTTTCAGTATACGGAAGAGCTAATATTACGCCAATTATGATTCTTGCAGACAAAAAGTATAGTTTAACAACAAAAAAGACTCCTGACTTGTCTGACTTAGATAGTCAGAGAGACGAAGACGTTTTTCAGTTCCGAGATTCAAATGAATGGCGATCGTTTTATTCAAATATCAAACAGGCTATCAATCGTTTAATCGGATTTCCTTCTTATCTTCGCCATCTGGCAACTGAACAAGCAACACAATATATACTTCGCAGGATTGAGCCGGATGGAACATTTCTAGGTTATTTTAGCTCAACATTTCTGATGGTCTTTTCCTTACTTAGCTTGGGTTATCCAAAAAATCATCCAATTATTATAAATGCTGTAAATGGCTTAAAACGAATGAAAACAGTCATTAACGGTCATGTTCATATGCAATACACTACTGCCGATGTCTGGAATACATCGCTCCTTAGCTATGCTTTACAGGAAGCAGGTGTTCCGTTAACCGATTCCATGATTAGAAAAGCAAATCATTATTTGTTAAAGCGCCAACATGTTAAATACGGAGACTGGGTAGTTCAAAATCTTTCCGGTTTTCCTGGTGGTTGGGGCTTTGCAGACATGAATACAATTCATCCCGATGTTGATGACACTACCGCTTCCTTGCGTTCAATTGCAAGAATGGTTAAATATGAACCATTATATAGGCAATCGTGGGACAGAGGGATACAGTGGCTATTGACTATGCAAAACGATGATGGGGGCTGGCCTGCGTTTGAGAAAAATACAGATAGTAAGCTTCTTAGCTTTTTACCAATCGAAAAAGCAGATTACATTTTGACTGATCCTTCTTCCGCCGATTTAACAGGCCGAGCACTTGAGTATCTTGGTAAATATACGAATCTACAAAATAACCACCCATCTATTAAATCAGCCATTGAATGGCTTTTAAAAAATCAAGAAAAAAATGGTTCCTGGTATGGACGGTGGGGAATTTGCTTTATTTATGGTACATGGGGTGCGGTTACAGGCTTACGTGAGGTTGGTGTTTTACCTACACATACTTCAATAAAAAGAGCTGTCACATGGCTAGAATCGATTCAAAATTCGGATGGAGGCTGGGGAGAGTCATGTAAAAGTGATAATAAAAATAAATATGTACCTTTGAATGAAAGTACATTAACACATTCTGCGTGGGCGGTGGATGCTCTTATCTCAGCTAGTGATAAGACGACGAATACAATTGATAAAGGCATTGAATTTATAATGTCTAATTTAGACCGAAACGATTGGACAACACAATATCCGAAAGGTCAAGGTGCTCCAGGGGACTTCTATATTCATTATCACAGCTATCGTTATATTTTCCCGCTATTAGCACTCGCACATTACAAAAAGAAATATAGAGAAAAAAGCTAAAAGAACAGGTTTTTCTGCTCTTTTAGCTTTTCTTAAGTTTTGATGGGTTATTGATTTTGTAGTGAACCGGATCTTCAATGATGAATTCTTCATCGACATCTTTACCTTTAGCGAGTTTCTTTTTCACAATCTTTCCATCAAATTCAAGGGTATTTCCGGGTTCAAGCTCTAATTTCTTTAATGTCTTGGAATGAGAACACCAAGCTAATCCTATTTCAATTGGGTCGTCCTGTTGAATAATGACATTTTCAAGTACAACTACTTCATCATTATCTTCGTTAAAATGGTTCCATGTTAGTGCAAATTGTTTAACTGAAGCGGTAAAGTGAACCTTGTCCGTGGGCAACTCAATTTTTGGTACTTTTTCTTTTTTGGCCTTTTTCTCAGGTTGCTCCTTTTTAACAACTAACTTTGATTCAGTTGTTCCTGTTTTCTTAGCCTCAGCCTTAGTAGTTGATTCCTTATTCTTTGACGGAGCTACTGCTGAATCTGAAATAGCAGCTTTCGCAAAACCTGGTGATTGCATCTCTTTTAGATAGGCAGGGTGAATACAAGTTAAATTGCCATCCTCAAACTCAAGTACAATTGTGTTATGTTCTTGTGTTTTACCGTATACCTCATAGCCTTTTATCTTAACGATTCGTTGATGCGTTCTTTCTTTATACCAATACTCTTTTTTAACTGATAAGCCCCATTCACGAATCTTTTCTTCATAGTGTGCTTCGTCTATAAATGTTTCGTAGTCCCCTTTTGGAGGAAGGTACACAGTTCCCAAAGAATCTTCTACATGAGGCAATTTGTTCGCCATGTATGAACAACATCCTTTCATTTTTTACAAATTTATGTAATTAATATAAAATAAAATGAAACATATCTATTTCATATCATATATTTCTTTTTTACATATTTAAAGGGTTTAAATTTTTTTCAAAGGAGAATTGCTATGACAACTACGTATACGTCTCGAAATGAAGTACCTGAACAAGAGAAATGGAACTTAGATGATCTCTATGCGGACCTACGTAAATGGGAGGAAGATTATCAGCTTATTGAAAAAATGGGGGAGGACCTCGGAGAATTTGATGGAAATATCCATGATGGACATTCATTATGTGAGTATTTAACATTAAGTGAAAAAATGTCTTTCCACTTTAACAAGCTCTATGCCTATGCAATGTTAAAGGTAGATGAAGACACCCGAGTAACGAATTCACAATCTTATTTGGACCGCGCTAAACAGCTTAGTGTGAAGGTAAGCTCAGCGAATTCTTTTTTTATGCCATTTCTTTTAAGCTTAGATGAAGAAACCTTGAAACAGTACATTTCTGAAGAAGAAGGGCTTGAGTATTTTGAAAAAGAACTGCTGGAATCCTTCCGTTACAAGCCACATGTATTAAATAAAGACCAAGAAGAAATTCTATCGCGATTAGGTGAGGCACTCTCCGCACCAAGTACGACGTATGGAATGATAAATAATGCCGATATTCGCTTTGGCAAGGTCACGAAGGATAATGATGAAAAGGTTGAATTAACGAGAGGAATGTATGCAAAGTTAATTGAGGATGAAGACCGTGATAAGCGAAGAGAAGCTTATAAGGCCTATTATGAGCCATATGTACACTTGAAAAATTCAATCGCCTCCACATTGTCAGCATCAATTAAAAATAATGTCACAATCTCAAAGTTAAGGCATTATCCATCCGCACTTGAAAAAGCTTTATTTGGCGATAATGTTCCAAAAGACGTCTATGAAAATCTAATCGAAACCACAAAGAATAATATCGGAGCCATGTACAAATACGTGAAGCTGCGCAAGGAAAAATTAGGCTTAGATGAGCTTCGCCAATACGATTTAAGTGTGCCACTTGTTAGTGGGGCAAAGAAGGACATCTCCTACGAAGAAGCATTCGAAACCATGTGTAGGGCACTTGCTCCATTAGGCGATGATTATATCAATACACTTAAGGAGTTTAGAAAATCCCGATATTTCGATGTAAGGGAGACGCCTGGAAAGCGTTCAGGAGCTTATAATTTAGGTGTGTATGGAGTGCATCCGTATATCCTTTTAAATCATCAGGATGACCTGGATAGTTTATTTACGCTGGTTCATGAATGCGGTCACGGGGTTCATAGTAAATTAAGCTCCGAGCACCAACCGCAAATTACGGCTCGTTATAGTATATTTGTTGCAGAGGTCGCTTCAACCGTCAACGAAGTGCTTTTAATAAACTATCTATTGAATACAGAAGAAAATGCGGAGGTCAAGAAATTCCTCATCAATCATTTTATTGATAAATTTAAAGGAACTTTATTTACTCAGGTTATGTTTGCGGAGTTTGAGAAGAAGACCCATGAAATGGCTGAACAAGGGCTACCATTAAATGTAGAATCATTTAGCGAAGTCTATGAAGGATTGTTTAGAGAATACCATGGTGAAGAACTTGTGTTTGATGACGAAGTCAAATATGGTTGGGCACGAATCCCCCATTTTTACCGTCCGTTTTATGTGTATAAGTATGCAACAGGATTTGCTTCAGCGATTCATATCGCAACAAAGATTCTAGAAGGGGACGAAACGACGTTGCGTTCTTATCTCGAGTTCTTAAAGAGCGGCAGTTCTGACTACCCGCTCGAATTGTTGAAAAAGACTGGAGTAGACTTAACAACCCCATATCCAATTGAAAATTCACTAAAGAAATTTAATGAATTAGTAGAAGAATTTTCAAAGCTGTAAAAAGGGTAGCCTTCCAACATGGGAAGGCTATTTTTCATTCCTTAGGATGAACCATTTCTTTTGGATTTACGTATTTGTCAAATTGTTCTTCTGTTAAAATTCCTAGCTGTACGGCAGCTTCCTTTAAAGAGGTATTGTGTTTATGAGCATGCTTTGCAATTGACGCAGCCTTTTCATACCCAATATAAGGATTTAGAGCTGTTACGAGCATTAAAGAATCTTGAAGGTTATTAGCGATAATCGTTTCGTTTGCTTTTATACCAACTGCACAGTTTTTATTAAAAGATTCCATTGAATCCGCTAAAAGCCGAACCGTTTGAAGAAAATTATAGATAATCACCGGTTTAAAAACGTTAAGCTGAAAATTCCCTTGGCTTGCAGCAATTCCTATTGTGGCATCATTTCCCATCACCTGCACAGCAACCATTGTAAAAGCTTCACTTTGAGTGGGGTTTACTTTTCCAGGCATAATGGAGCTTCCAGGTTCATTCTCAGGTATTATTAGTTCTCCAATCCCACAGCGTGGGCCACTCGCAAGCCATCTAACATCATTTGCAATTTTCATTAAATCGGCTGCCAATCCTTTTAAAGCTCCATGTGCATACACGATCTCATCATGACTAGTGAGAGCATGAAATTTATTTTCAGAAGTGAAGAAAGAGAGCTTTGTGTATTCTGAAATTTCCTTTGCGACATTTTGACCAAACTTCGGATGAGCATTTATCCCAGTACCCACAGCTGTGCCACCAATCGCAAGCGCAAGCATTTTTTCAGTCGATTCCATGATCATCTCCTTGGATCGCTTTAACATATGAACCCAGCCGCTAACTTCTTGTCCAAGTGTTAAAGGAGTAGCATCTTGAAGATGAGTTCTTCCAATTTTTACAATGTTTGCGAATTCTTTTTCCTTTTCTTGCAATGTGGCTTGTAATGTATTAATCGCTGGTTTAAGCCGTTCATATACTGCTTTCACGCCTGCAATATGCATCGCAGTTGGAAAAGTGTCATTTGAACTTTGACTCATGTTGACATCATCATTCGGATGGACTTTCTCGTTGATTCCATTATCCTTTAACCACTGGTTGGCACGATTTGCCACAACCTCATTTACATTCATATTACTTTGCGTCCCGCTACCAGTTTGCCAGACAACAAGCGGAAAATGCTCAAAAAGGCGACCAGATAAAATTTCGTCACAAGCATTGGTGATGGCTGTGGTTTTATTTGCACTTAGCTTACCAAGTTTTTCATTTGTAATGGCTGCACTTCTTTTTAATATTGCAAAGGCTTCAATTACCTCATGTGGCATTTTTTCCGTTCCAATTCGAAAATTCTCTTTACTTCGTTGGGTTTGGGCAGCCCAGTAGGCGTCAGCGGGAACTTTTATCTCACCCATCGTGTCTCTTTCAATTCTATAATTCAAGTGGATCACTCCTCATTAACTTCTTTATATAACGTACCAAATATTCCCTTGTTTTATGTCTTTGAAATCAATATGTATTTCAACAACATTGGCCAAAAAAGTGATAGAATTTATATTGGATTTTTAAGTTAAGAGGAGGTGGGCTAATGTGATTAACAGGGAAAGCTTTTTTAAGCGAAAACAAGAGCAGCTTGGTGTACAGCTTAGTGACGTTCAGAAAAAAGCCGTTCTCCATACGAGGGGACCTTTACTTTTATTAGCGTCTCCAGGTTCAGGAAAGACCACCACAACGATTATGCGAATTGGATATTTAATTGAAGAACAAGGGATAGAGCCCTCACGCATAAAGGCTGTGACCTTTAGTCGTGCATCTGCAGCTGATATGAAAGACAGGTTCTCTCGCTTTTTTCCAGATTACCCTGTCGATTCAGTCGATTTTTCAACCATTCATAGCCTTGCATTTCAAGTGGTACGTGACTACTTATATAAACAAAAAGTCACCTACCAATTAATTGAAGGAAGCCAAAATGGTCCCAATAAAAAAATGCTATTACGGAAAATTTTCAAATTGATGAATGGTGAGAATATCACGGAAGAGCAGCTTGAGGAGTTAACAACCTATATAAGTTTTATTAAAAATAAGCTTCTTCCACGGGAAGAGTGGGACAAAATTGAATGTGACATTCCGTTTGTACAAGCCATTTTTGAGGAATATGAAAAAGTAAAGTACGCAAATCCAAGTAATCTCCTATTGGATTATGACGATATGCTCACCATTGCAAATGATGCATTTATCCGCGATGAAATGATCTTACGAAAATATCAAAACCGCTATGATTATATCCTGACAGATGAAAGCCAAGACACATCACTTGTGCAGCATGAAATAATCGAAAAGCTAGTAAAGCCTCATCAAAATCTATATGTTGTGGCTGATGATGATCAGTCAATATATTCTTGGCGAGGCGCAGAGCCAAAGTATTTGCTAGATTTTAAAAAAGTTTACCCGAATGCTGTTATCCTAAAAATGGAGCAGAACTTTCGCTCGTCCAAGGATATTGTCAACGTTGCCAATCGATTCATTAAACGGAACAAAGACCGCTATACCAAAAACATGTTCACCAATAATCCCGAACATAAACCAATTTCTATCACTCAATTTGAGGATTATCGTATCCAAGCAAAGTATCTTGTCCAAGAAATTAAGTTGGCAGAAAAGAAAAATGATATTGCGATATTATATCGGAACAACTCATCATCAATTATGCTTATTAATGAACTGGATCGGAATCAAATACCTTTTTATATAAAGGATTCTGATAATCGCTTTTTCTCCCATTGGATTGTAACTGACATATTGAATTTTATGAGGATGACTTTTACAGATAAACGAGTCGATATCTTTCAGCGAATTTACACAAAATGTGGGTTTTATTTATCCAAGGAACAAATGTTCGAACTCGTAAAAAAGCAACCCGGCGAATCCATTTTTGAACGGCTACTACAAAATAAGGGAATAAAAGACTATCAAGTAAAGCAAATTCTAGCATGCCAGAAAACCTTTCAACAAATGAAGGGGGTCAAGCCACTAAAAGCAATTAAATTGATTCGAAATGAGCTTGGCTATGATCATACACTTAAGGAAATGAGCAAAAAGCTCGGTTTTAAAATGGATTATTTGTTAACCGTTCTTCAAACACTTGAGGAAATTGCAGATACACTTGAAACAATGGAACAATTTGCTGATAGATTAAACCATCTAGAAAATCTGTTGAAAGTATCAAAATTAAATAAAAATAAGGATGCTGTCACTCTTACTACTTTTCATAGTTCAAAGGGGCTTGAATTCAAAAAGGTTTTTATGATTGACTTGATCGAAGGTGTGATTCCTTCGCATGACGAAATTAATAAATATAAAGATGGCGAGCGCAATCTAATGGAAGAAGCGGTCAGACTTTTTTATGTTGGGATGACACGTGCTGAACAGGAACTTGAACTCTTGTCTTATAAAAAACAAAATGGAAGAGACGTTACTCAGTCACGATTTGTGGCCAATGTGAAGAATATCATTTCACCTCCGGTTAGGGTTCACGTGGCAGAACCAATGAAAAAGCAAGTTCGTGAAAAGTCGGTTCTCCCATATAATCCGAATGCAATTAAGAGGGCGGATGAAATTCAAAAGGGAATGGTCGTAAAGCATCGCGTGTTTGGACACGGAACAATTGTTTCGATCACGGATGAAAAAATCGACATTCAATTTCAAAAAGAGTTGAAAGCCTTACTGCTTGAAACCTGCTTAGAGATGGGGCTATTAGAGTCTGCCGATGGGGTTCAGGTAAAATAACATAGAGAAAAGGAATGGTCCAGTGCCTTTCCTTATTTTTCACTTTCTGCTTTTTCAGTTGTTTCTACATCCTTTTTCTCTTTTGATGTGTCTTGATTCTTAGCTGTTTTAAGCTGCTCAACCTCTTTCTCCAGCTTTTTGATTTGTCTTTGCTGCTTGTATTGGCGAAGAATACCAAACATACCTACAATCAGACCACCAAGTAGCGCAGAACCCAAAATGATTAAAATAAGAGGAATTTCTGTATAACCAAATACAAAATTAACTTGTACAGAATCGACATTTACAACCGCAAAAATTGCAATAATAAGTGCAAAGATTAAACCTAAAATTAAATTCCATTGAAATCTCAATCGTTACAACTCCTTTATTCTTCATCTTTATATCTTACCCCATTTTAGGATTACTTTTTTCTACAGCATACCAAATATTCGAAATCTGTGTAGTAACTATTATATAATGAATGTATTCCAAAGACAGTTGGAGTTGAAAGTATGAGTACGTTATTTCCTACACTATACGATTTTTTTATGAAACCACTCGAAAAGAGAAAATTTATCTCCATTCGTCGACAATTGCTCAATAAGGCAACCGGACATGTACTTGAACTTGGTTCAGGAACTGGTGTGAATTTCCCGTTATACCGAGATGTCCAAAGGGTAACGGCAATCGAACCTAATCCCCATATGACGGACAGAGCTAATGAGAATAAAGCAAAAGGGACAGTTCCAATTGAAATCGTTCAAGCGGGTGCAGAAAAAATACCTTTTGAAGATAACACATACGACACTGTCGTCGCCACGCTTGTTTTTTGCACAATTCCTGATGCCGAGAAGGCCATACAAGAGATAAAAAGAGTTTGTAAGCCCAATGGAACCATTCTTATGTTTGAACATGTAAAAATGAGGAATCCTTTTTTATCAAGGCTACAGGATTGGCTAACACCTGCATGGAAAAGAGTTTGTGATGGATGCTGCTTAAATAGGGAGACTGAAAAACTGGTTAAGCATAACGGTCTAAAAATCATCGAAAGACAAGATTTATACAATGGACTATTCATTGTGATGGAAATTAATAATATCAAAGAGGAGTGCTGATTTTTGGGTATTGAAATCTATTTAAACGATTACAAATTAAATGTAACGGGTTACCATGAAGAACTTAAGAATAATCTATTGTTAGTGAAAGTTGATTTTAAAGTAACGAGTGAAGATTATCATGATGTTACAACGCTTTTATATCAAGGTAACTTTAAGTTAAAAGTACCCGAGAAAAATAGAGACTGTAAAGTTACGATTCAGGAATACTCAACCTCTATTACGAATCTTTATGAAAAAGAGCAGGTAGGGGACTTCACACTCACACTTCGTGAAATTAGAGAATAGGTGGGAGTATGGATGAGATTAAGTATTTTGGATCAAGCGCCCATTTCAGTTAATCAAACACCGCAAGAAGCATTGGTTGAATCAATGAAGCTAGCACAGGCAGGAGAACGATTTGGTTACACTAGATACTGGATAGCTGAACATCATGACTTAGCAGGACTAGCTTGCCCCGCACCTGAAGTCATGCTTGGATATATTGGAGCACAAACAACCTCTATAAGAATTGGCTCTGGTGCCGTTTTACTGCCTCACTATAAACCATATAAAGTAGCTGAGGTCTACCATATGCTTGCTACCTTATTTCCGGATCGAATAGACATCGGAATCGGGAGGGCACCGGGTGGTTCCGCAGAAGCAACCAATGCGCTATCGGATAATTTTCTGCAACAGGTTTGGAAAATACCTGAATTAATCGATACGCTTCTTCATTTTTTACATAATGATTTTCCAGATGACCATGAATTTGCTAACCTGAAGGCAGCTCCAATTCCACCCATACAGCCAGTTCCATGGCTATTGGGAACGAGTAAAAAGAGTGCCATACTAGCTGCAGAAAAAGGGTTGGCTTATACATTCGGACTGTTCATGAGCGACAATGAAGGCGAAGAAATTGTTAAGGAATATATTCATAACTTTACACCACGAAATGAAGGGGACAAGCCACAGGTAATTGTAACTGTTTCTGCCATTTGTGCTGCAACCAATGAAAAAGCCGAAGACATTGCGTTAAGTTCATATGTGTGGGGTAAGCAAAGAGAAAAGCAGGAAGGGAAGGAAGGAGTTCCGTCTATTTCAGAAGCAAGGGAATATCTTGAGAAGGAAAAACTTCATGAGGGATTTGAAAAAATGAAACAAAAAGTCATCATCGGAAATCCAAAGGAAGTGAAGGAAAAACTGCTAGAACTTAAAAAAACATACCATGCCGATGAAATCATGATCGTCACAATCACACACTCACCGGAGGACCGACTTACATCCTATGAACTTATTGCGAATGAAGTAGGGCTTGCAACAAGATAAGTTCTATGGATTGATTACTAAGGATAAAATAAATAACATCTCTATGCACACGTTGATTTTTACAATAACGTGTGCTTTTTGAACTCTAATGGTTTTAGATGCCTTGTTCCTTGCGTATTTTAATGAGTAAAGCTCTGCAGCCAACTGAAACAAGACGATAGGTTTTATCAAAATCACCTGTGTAAAATGGATCAGGGACATCCAACTTGTATTTGGTCAGGTCGAGTAACCTAATTATTTTTGGATGATTGGGCTTACCAGTTATCTTGAAGATATTTTCTATGTTGTTTTCGTCCATACCAATAATATAATCGAATTTCCAAAAGTCTTCTTTTTTTAGTTGTCGCCCAATAAGCCCTCTGGAAGAGATATTGTTTTTCTTTAGAATATCAAGAGTTCCTTCATGCGGAGGAAATCCGATTTGCAGTGGACTGGTTGCAGCGGAATCTACTGCGATTTTGTTTATCAAATTTTCCTTTTTGACTAAATGACGAAACAAAGCTTCAGCCATCGGTGAACGGCAAATATTTCCCCGGCACACAAATAAAACGTTGATCATGTAATACACCTCCAACCAGTATTGGAGTCTTTTAAAAACAAACTGCTCCTATGATGTTATGAGTAGACAGATACCATGATTAGAGTAAAACCAGCCCCCTATGTACCATTTGCCATGTACAGATCCTCCTTTTGGTTCTTTTCATAGTCACAACATATGTACATAACAGATATATGGAACGGCACTAGTTCAAATTTTAAAGTGGCGATACATCATAAGAAACTTGCTTTTTTTAAAGAAATTCAGATACTACTCATCAGTCTATCCTCGTAAATTTGTCACAATTGGGCATAATATACTTACTAAAACATTTGCACTTCACTATAAAAACGAGGGAATGAAATAAATGGCTGATATAAACGAACACAAACGTAACGAAAATGATACTGGTTATGCAGTCGAAACTGGTGATACCATAGCTTCAGCACTTGATCCATTTGGCTCTAGTGCAGGTCCTATTGCTGGTACGGTGGAAAATAAGTCGGAAAAAGATATTGCTGAGGACGACAAACAAGACTCCAAAAACAAGAGCATAGAATGATGTAAAGTCATCATTTAATCATCAAAGGGCTATAGCACATCCAAAGGACTTCCTTATCAGGAGTCCTTTAATTTTTTCTGTTTGTTTACTCAAGTAAGGATATGATAGAGACTATATATCCTAAATTCCATGTTTGTCTATTTCAAATAATGCCTGTTTTACATACCTTGTATCAAATTCGTTTTTTATTTGGAGGAGCTTATGTTTAATCTAATTAAAATTGTTAACTTTAAGGTAAACTCTATGACACAAAATTCAAACATAAATTTTGGAGGAACATTACAAAACAGCCATACTGCGAACATAAAATTATATGGTGCTGGTTTTTCAATGGGAGATTTTTCACCTAACAGTTCTCTGAATAGTTCGAAGGTAAATGATTCCGATATTAGTGACCAAGATCAAATCGAGAATCCATCTGCACCAGAAACTAATCAATGACGGTTCAAAATTAATTATAGGATCTGGCTAATGTTTGCCAAATTCAATAAAATATAAAAAAGACTTAAAGATTTTCCTTTAAGTCTTTTTTATTAAGGTTTAATACCATTATAAATCAGCCGTTAGTTCGGCCTTTTTCTTTGCTTTTAAGAATTTTGCAATGTTAATTACAATTGTTTTAATAACAGCATAGGTTGGAATTGCTAGAATCATGCCCAACACACCTGCTAGATTTCCTGCTGCCAACAAAAGGATAATAATTGTCGCCGGATGCGTATCAAGTGTCTTCCCAAGAATAAGAGGGGAAAGGACATTCCCTTCAATTTGCTGTGCAATGACAATCACTAACACTACTAGTAGCGCCTTCATTGGAGAATCAAATAGTGCAACAATTACAGCCGGAGCGCCACCTAAAAGTGGTCCAACATATGGAATAATATTCGTTACTGCTACAATTAATGCCATCACAAGCGCAAACGGTAAATCAATAATCAAGTACCCGATAAAAGAGAGGGTTCCAACAGCGAGTGCCACTGTGACTTGACCTTGAATATAGGCCGAGAGTGTATCTCCCGTTTCTCTTAAAATCGTAAGAGCTTCGTCTCTGTATGCTGACGGGAAAAACTTTGCAATTGCGTGTGGCAACCGGTCTCCATCCTTAAACATATAAAACAAGAGGAAAGGCACGGTCACTAGGATGATTGCAATATTGGTAACAACTCCAATAATTTGTGTAATTCCACCCGTAATTCGATTTGGAAGAGTATTCGCAAAAGCTATTAATTTTTCTTCGATTGTGTTTAATAGCTCCTGTTGTTCATCTTGAATCCATTTGAATTCCGATGATTTTGAGAATTCCTCGAAAAAGTCCATTGCTTGGTTTGCATACCCTGGCAAGGCATTTCCAAGAGCTGTAAATTGATTAGATATAACAGGAACTAAATTTACGCCAGCTACTACAACTAATCCAAAGAATACAATATAAATAATTAATATCCCTAGACTCTTCGGAACCTTATGGCGATGAAGATATTTGACGACGGGATTTAAGAGAAAATAAAGAAATCCAGTTATCAGTATCGGGAAAAAGACAGTTGAGAAAAACACACCAATTGGTTTGAATAAGAATGTGATTTTCGTTGAAACAAAGATAATCGTTAAAATTAACAGGATTTGAATAAGCCAATATTGTAATTTCGTTTTCGACAAAGCATGTACCTTCTTTTCTAATAATATACAAGAAGTATAACAATTCACAAAAAAGAAAACAATTCCTATTTAGGGATTGTTTTCATGTATGATATGTTTGCTCAAACACTTCCTGGGTAAAACCATCCGGCTTTCCATCAAAAATAATATTGCCATTTTTTAATGCAATCAGTCTCGTTGCAAACTGTTTTGCTAGTTCTACGTCGTGAAGATTCATTACAGATAAAAGATTATGACGATTATGTAATTCCTTCAGTAATGAAAAAATTCGATTCGCTGTTCCCGGATCTAAGCTTGCAACCGGCTCATCTCCAAGAAAAACACGGGGCTTCTGTAGCAAGGCACGGGCAATTCCAACCCGTTGCTTTTGACCGCCGCTTAAATGTTCAATCCGGCGATTTTCAAATTCTGTAAGACCAACTATACTAAGAACCCGTTTTGCATGAGTAATCTCCTTCGCAGAAAAAATCCCAAGCAAGTTTTTCAACGAACTCCGATAACCAAACGTTCCTGTTAACGTATTTTGTAAAACCGTCATGCGGGGTATCAGGTTAAAATGTTGAAAAATCATTCCGATTTCCCTGCGGATTAAACGCTGTTCTTCCTCATTCTTAATTGAAAATGGTTCGTTATTCCAAAATACGACACCGCTTGTTGGCTGTTGGAGGCCATTCATACATCTGATTAATGTTGATTTCCCCGCGCCACTTTTTCCAAGCACACAGACAAATTCGCCCTCTTCAAATCTAAGATTGACAGAGGAAAGAGCGGGCTTATCAGCATTTGGATAGTAGAATGTAACATCTGTTAATTTAATCATTTCACCGCTCCTTACTCAAATAACTTTATTCCGAACATAGCTACCAAATGAATCCACAATGATGACAATAAGCATAATTAAGAACACGTCCAGCGAAACAGAAGAATACTGGAAGCTTTTAAAATCATTAAAGAGCCGTTGTCCAATTCCTCCTCCGCCAATAAACCCAAGAATAAGGGATGTCCGTATGGCAACCTCGAAGCGGTAAAAATATTGAGATAACACGTTTGGCCAAATTTGTGGAAGAATGCTAAAAAGAGACGCTAACCAGTTTTTTGCACCAACTGCTCTCATCGCTTCATGCGGACCAGATTCTGCTGATTCAATTAGTTCAGATATTAATTTACCAAGCACCCCAATATTATGAAACATGATGGCTAGAACGGCAGGGAAGGGACCAAGCCCTAACGCCGTTAATAATATTAAACCGAACACAATTTCTGGTATCGAGCGAACAAAGCTCATTGAAGTTCTCGTAAGATTGAAAACAATGCCTGATGGAGACGTGTTTTTAGCGGCGAGAAAACTAATTGGTAAAGCAATAATTAGACCAAAGAAACTGCCTAAAAATGCCATAGCAAGGGTCTCTGCACTATCACTAAGCATCCGGGGCAACGCTGAAAAATCCATCGGAAACCATTGTGAGAGAAAATGAATCATATTTCGAAAATCTCGAAATTTTGAAAGGTCAAATTCGGTTAACCTCATACTACCAATAATCGCAATCACGATTAGAATTACAGACAGAAAAGTAGTTCGTTTAAACCACATGTAGATCAGCTCTATTCTTTAATAATTCCTTGTTTAATTGCAGCTTGGCGGATACTTTCATAATCACTATCCGTTGCTTCTGTAAATCCACTCGCTCCAAATGCGCCTAGGATTTCTTCATCATCGATAGCTAAGAAGGCACTTTTAAGTTTTTGAATCGTTTTGTCGTCTGTATCCTTATGCACGGCCCATGGATATTGAAATAATTTTTCTGATTGCCAGATCGTTTTAAATAAAGAGCCATCAATTTTACCTGATTCTACAAGTTGATTATAGATAGCACTATCAATGGCACCAGCACCAACTTGTTGGTTTTGAACAGCCAGAGCAGTTGCATCATGGGAACCCGTATAACGGACAGATTTAAATTGATGGACATCCTCAGATTCGAATACTCCACGATCCTTAAGTTCTATGGAGGGAATAAGGGAGCCAGATGTTGAATTAATATCACCAAAGGCAAAATCAATTTCCTTAGAGTTTGAAACTAAATCTTCAATTGAATTCAATGGACTTTCTTTATGAGTGATAATATAGGAATGATAGAATGGTTCACCATCAATCAATTGAGTAATAATCGCCTTCGCACCACTTTTTTCATGAGCCACTACGTAGGTTAAGGGGCCGAAATAAGCCATATCAATTTTATTATAATTCATGGCTTCAACTACACCGTTATAATCAGGATACACTTCAACCGATACTTCACGGTTTAATTCTTTCGTTAAAATCGCTTGGAGCTTATCCATAGCCGTTTCCATTTCACCAACTGTCTGTACCGGAATAACTCCAATTGTAAAAGCTTTTTCTTTCTCATTGTTGTTTTCACTAGCATTTGAACCACATCCAGTTAGAAGAAGGATAAAAACTAGGAAAAAAGTGTAAATTATTCTATTTCTCAATTTGCGCACCTCATTAAGTATTTTGTTTATATTGTTTCCTTACAACCTAAAAAGGACTCAATTTAGAGTCCTTTATACTACCTTGATAAAACCAGAATTTTCGCTTGTAACTTCACCGATTATACTAGCGTCTACTTGATTTTCATGAAGTTCCTGCAGCATTTTTTCGGCTTCTGACTCCGGAACAGATACAAGAAGTCCACCAGACGTAATCGCGTCACAAAGAATGAGCTGATCAAGTTCATCGAGGCTGGAACTATAGTCTACACGTTCCGATAGCCAAGCATGATTTTTCTTTGTTCCACCCGGAACTACCTTTTGTTGAGCAAGTTCTTTCGTTCTTGGTAAAATAGGAACATTTTCAAACTGAATGACCATTCCTACATCGCTGCCTTCAGCCATTTCCATAGCATGCCCCAGCAGACCAAACCCGGTTACATCTGTGCAGGCATGGACATTATAGTGTTCCATTACCTCAGCTGCATTTTTATTCAAGGTTGCCATAACCTCTGTTACTTTATCAATGTCTTCTTGTCCTAACAGATCTCTTTTGATTGCTGTGGTTAAAATCCCAACACCGATAGGCTTCGTTAAAATAAGTCGGTCACCAGGCTTCGCACCGGCATTTGCGCGAATCCGATTTGGATGAACGGTACCTGTTACCGATAAACCAAACTTCGGTTCTTTATCATCAATTGAGTGACCACCAACTAAAGATGCTCCCGATTCTCTAACTTTTTCGGCAGCCCCAGCTAAAATGTCTGCTAATATACTTTTATCCAAGGTATTAATAGGGAAGGCGACGATATTCATGACCGTAATCGGTTTTCCTCCCATTGCATAGACGTCGCTTAAGGCATTAGCAGCGGCAATCTGTCCAAACATATGAGGATCGTCCACAATCGGCGTGAAAAAATCTAGTGTTTGCACAAGTGCAAGTTCATCATTGATCTTATAGACTCCTGCATCATCAGGGGTATCAAGTCCCACTAATAGATTTGGATTTGGTGTTGCTTTCGGTAAATGACGCAGAACCTGCGTCAGGTCCTCAGGACCGATTTTGCATCCTCAGCCAGCTTTGGTTGAAAGGGAGGTTAATTTAATGATTTCTTCCTTATTTGACATCAGCGTCACTCCTTCCATTTTGCTTTTGACACTATCTTTGCATCTAATTTCCAAATCTTATTTTAGCATAAGCAATATAGGATTAGAAATGAATACGAATTTATTATATCAGTTTTAATTAACTATATTAAAAATTATATCCGAATAACACAAAAGGTAGTAATGATTAACAATGCTTAGTTGAAGAATATACAAAAACCTGTAATGAAAGCGTTATTAAAGATTCAGAATAAATATAATTGTTGACACTATCTGAATAGAACTATATCATTATAACAATTATTCAAATCATGAAGATTAAACTCAAATGAAAAAAGATTTTTTTTACTTTCTGTAGTTTAAAAATTCAGTAATTATTACATCAGGGGGCTACACCATGAAACAAGCAACGAAAAAATATTTGATTGATCGTATGTATAAAGCTTCACAAGGACTTGCAAATGCAGTTTTAGTTACACTTGGAATTGGTCTCCTCATGGAGTCACTTGGAACATTTACTGGTTGGGAAGGCTTTACTATCATTGGAGTTTCGGCACAGTTGATGTTAGCTCCAGCGCTAGGTGCAGGCATCGCATATCAACTCGGTGGGAATACACTAGTCATTTTTAGTGCAATGGCCTGTGCAACAATTGGAGCAAGCGCAGTTCAGTTAACTGAGAATGGTGTGACATTAGTGACTGGACAACCATTAAGTGCAGTTATGGCTGCCGTTATTGCTACTTGGGTAGGTAAACGTGTTGCAGGAAAAACAAAACTTGATATGATGGCAATACCCTTTACTGCTATTTTTGTAGGAGGCATCGCTGGTGTATTTTTATCAATGATTACCACACCGTTATTAGAATGGTTAAGTGCTCAAATTGCTGCATCTGTTGCTGGTTCTCCTATTATTGGTCCAATGGTCATATCACTTGTTTGGAGTATTTTTCTCATGTCTCCTGCATCTTCAGCGGCAATTGCGATTGCCTTACAGCTTGATCCGGTTTCGAGCGCAGCAGCGTTAATTGGTTGTACCGTTCAATTTGCCGGATTTACCGCAATGTCATTTAAACAAAATGATGCAGGGGCTAACATTGCACAATCCTTGATTACACCAAAGGTACAATTTCCAAACTTAGTCAAAAATCCACGGCTCGCGATTCCGCCGTTTATCGCTGCAGTTATTTGTGCGCCAATAGCAACATTGATTTTTGATTTTCAAGTTCCTTATCAATTAGCCGGTCTTGGTCTTAATTCATTAATCGCACCTATCAATATCCTAGCTGAACAGGGTGCTATTGTTTTCTCAATCTACATCGCTATAGGAGTCATCCTTCCAATTATCATCACTTTAGCAATCTATCATGGTTTAAAAGTAATCGGATGGACAAAAGCAGCTGACTTAAAAATGGAATTGCAATAAAATAAAACTGGGTGGAAAGGAATACTCCTTATCCACCCAGTTTTTTTATCTTAATGAAATAGATAGATTTTTAAAATTGGCGGGACTGTGTGGGAATCGAACCCACCGGAGACGACACGCGCCTCCCTCAGAGTTTTGAAGACCCAGGGGGACACCAGTCACCCAGCCAACCCCAAATAAAACTCCTTTCATTATATACGGTAATCTCTTTTTAAGGCAAATAATAATCATCAAGCTTGAATTTATCTTGTGCTTACTAGTAAAGTAGAAGGAAAGTAAAACGTGAAATTAGGGGAGGAGGCAGAAAATGGCCGATGCATTTTATACGATTGGAATGGCTGGTCATATTGACCACGGGAAAACAACACTTACGAAAGCATTAACAGGCGTTGATACGGATCGTTTAAAAGAAGAAAAAGAACGCCAAATCTCAATTGAACCTGGCTATGCACCCCTAGAGTTAGACAACGGGATACATGTATCGATCGTTGATGTTCCAGGACACGAACGGTTTATTAGACAAATGATCGCGGGTGTTGCCGGGATTGACCTAGTAGTACTCGTAATTGCTGCAGATGAAGGTGTTATGCCACAAACAAAGGAACACCTCCAAATATTGAAATTTTTAGGGATTAAAAAATGTATGGTCGTGATTTCGAAAATTGACAGAGCGGAAGAAGAATTGCTTGAGCTTGCTGGCGAAGAAATAAAAGAATTACTCGAGGAGTCAGATTATCAAAATGCTCCGATTCTTTATGTTGATAGTTTATCAGGAAAAGGACTTTCCGAGCTAAAACAAACTATTCAAAATGAAATCAATGACCTTGAACAAAGAGATAGCAATGGTTCATTCCGCTTACCGATTGATCAAGCTTTTACAGTTCAGGGACATGGAACTGTTGTAAGAGGGACAGTGTTTGAAGGTTTTGTGACAAAAGACAGTCCTCTGAAATTATTGCCATCTAACAAAAAATTGAAAGTTCGGCAAATCCAAGTACATAACAATGAGACAGAAAAAGCACAAGCTGGGCAACGAGTAGCTCTCAACGTTACCGGTGCGACTAAGGATGAAATTAAACGTGGCGATGTGCTGGTCGAATCGGAAAACTACCTGGTGACAAGCACGATTGATATTGCACTACAACTCGTTTCAGCACTAGCAAACCCACTTAAACAACGCTCTCCCATCAAACTGCATGTTGGTACGACTGAGGCTTACGGAAAAATTATCTTTTTTGACCGAAATGAGGTTACAGAATCAGATGAAGAAATACTTTGCCAAGTACGGTTAGAGGAAGATATCGTTGTTCGCCGCGGTGATCGTTTTATCCTACGCAGACCGACCCCAGTTGAAACCCTTGGTGGAGGTTGGATTATTCAGCCTCAAGGAGGCAAATACCGATTTGGTGAAGAAACTATAAATAAACTGAAAAAACAAATGGAAAGTTCACCTAGAGAAATCTTGGATGAAATACTTTATAAAAACCAACAATTATCTAAGCTCCAACTCATCCAACTTTCCTCTATAAAAGAAGATGCAGTAGACGAGATTATATCCACTGGTATTAAATCGGGAGAATATATCGAGATAGCTGAACATGTCTATAGTTTAAAAAGAACGATTTCAAGCCATAAAGAAGTAATCATAACTAAATTAAAAGAGTATCACGAAGAATTTCCACTACGAATAGGTATGAGTAAAGCCGAACTCCTTCAAGTACTTGGACAAAACAAAAATTTAATCGAGTACTGTATAAATGTACAATTACAATTCAATGAAATAAAAAAAGCAGATCAATATTTAGCGGTATCTAGTTTTAATCCTAGCCTTCCAAAAGGCCGTATGGAAACAACCGTTTCCTCACTACTAAATGACGATATTCAGCCTAAGAAATGGGAAGATTATGTTAAACAGGGGAATCTTTCAACTCAAGAAGCAAATGAACTAAGGAGCTATCTTATAAAAACAAATCAAGCTTATGTATTAAACGAAGAAACATTAATTCATAAAACCGTTTTTGATAAAGCTGTCAATGCGTTAAAATCGAATACCGATAAAATGTTTAGTTTGTCAGAGGCAAAAGAAATTCTAGCGCTTTCGCGTAAATATCTCATTCCTTTCGTAGAATTACTGGATAATCTGCAACACACCAGAAGAGAAGAAGGGAATCGAGTATGGATAAGTAAATAGGAAGTTCAATTATGGAGCAAGCATAAGATGCCATTTAAATAAGGCATCTTTTTTAAGGCTTATACCTATAACCCCCAAGGGAATAATAAGAAGAAAACTCTTTAAAAGGTGAAAAAAATGAAAATCCTATGTATTGATGGGGGCGGAATACGCGGTGTATACGCGGTTGCCATTTTGCGCGCAATAGAAAAAGAATATAATAAACCCATTTCAGATATGTTTGACATGATTGCTGGCACAAGTACCGGTGCAATTATTGCGGCTTCTGCAACACTCGAACTAGATATGGGAGAAGTTCAAGAAAGCTATATCAAATTTGGCGATCAGATTTTTAGAAAACAATCGAAAATAGGGATTCTAAAAAGTTTTTACAGTGATCGTATTTTACGTCAATTTATCCAAGATTCATTTGGTGAAACAACCTTATTTGATATTAAGAAACCACTCCTTATTCCGACAGTAGATATTACTCACGGAAATCCCTTTGTCTACCGTTCAAACTATGGGAATGCCGAACAAGACGATCACTCCATCAAGCTTTGGGATGTCGTTCTATCATCTTGTTCAGCACCCGTCTTTTTCCCGCCCAATAATATTAATAATCATTATCTAGCCATAGATGGGGGACTTTGGGCCAATAATCCGTCACTCGTTTGTATTACAGAAGCCCAGCATTTTTTTAAAAAGGACTTAAAAGACATTCATATTATGTCAATTGGCACAGGTTTGCAAAAAATAGATTTTTCAATTGAATCACAAAGAGAGTGGGGCGTAATGAAATGGTTGCCATTTCATCTCCCTTCAATGAGAATGACACCAAAGTTACTCGACCTTGCACTGCATCTATCCTCAGAATCTGTAACCTATCATTGTCAGCATTTGCTTGATGATCACTATTTTCGAATTAATGAGGACCTCGGACGGGAGGTTCCGTTTGATGCTCCAGAATTTGTTGATTTTCTAGCGGACCTAGGCAACAAATCCTATCAAAAGCATCGAAATGAGATTGCAGCATTTTTGAGCAAAAACTCACCGACTTAATTGACATAGACAAAAATATATGATATTAAAAAATTGGGTGTTAGCACTCCAGGAACACGAGTGCTAACTTTATTAAAAATAGTTAGAGTTTATTTTGGAAAGGGGATCTAGCATGACGAAGAAACAGTTTAAAGCGGAGTCTAAAAGGCTATTAGAAATGATGATCAACTCGATTTATTCGCAGCGAGAAGTATTTTTACGTGAGTTAATTTCAAACTCCAGTGATGCCATTGACAAAATCTATTATAAGGCGTTAACTGATGATCGCTATCAATTTGATAAGGATAGCTATTTCATAAAAATTAATGCCGACAAAGAGAACCGGACACTTACCATTTCTGATACTGGTATTGGGATGACAAAGGAAGAGCTTGAAACAAACCTTGGAACAATTGCAAAAAGTGGTTCACTCGCTTTTAAAAAGGAAACCGAAATTAAAGATGGACATGATATCATCGGACAATTCGGTGTCGGATTTTATGCTGCTTTCATGGTTGCTGACGTCGTAACTGTGATTAGTAAAGCTCTTGGCAGTGACGAAGCATACAAATGGGAATCAAAGGGTGTAGACGGGTATACTATTGAAACAGTGGAAAAGGATACAGTTGGAACTGATATCATTCTAAAAATCAAGGAAAATACAGAAGAAGAGTCTTATGATGAATTTCTAGAGGAATATCGCTTAAAATCAATCGTTAAAAAGTATTCTGATTTCATCCGTTATCCAATCAAAATGGATGTTACGACTAGTAAACTTAAAGAAGGAAGCGAATCAGAATACGAGCAGATTACCGAAGAACAAGCCATCAACAGCATGGTTCCGATTTGGAGAAAAAATAAAAGTGAACTAACAGATGAAGACTATGAAAAATTCTATAATGAAAAGCACTACGGATTTGATAAGCCTTTAAAACATATTCATATCAGTGTAGACGGCACTATCCGCTACAATGCCATTTTATATATTCCTGAAAATATTCCATTTGATTATTACTCAAAAGAATATGAAAAAGGGCTTGAATTATACTCAAATGGCGTTTTAATTATGAACAAATGCGCTGACTTACTTCCGGACTATTTTAGCTTTGTAAAAGGATTGGTAGATTCTGAGGATTTATCGCTTAATATTTCACGCGAAATGCTCCAACAAGACCGCCAATTAAAGCTAATCGCGAAAAACATCAACAAAAAAATCAAAAGTGAATTACAAAGCATGTTAAAAAATAATCGCGAAAACTATGAAGAGTTCTATAATAGCTTTGGACGCCAATTGAAATTTGGCGTATACAGTGATTTTGGCAGCAATAAAGAAACGTTACAAGATTTATTGCTTTTCTATTCATCAAAAGAGAAAAAGCTCATTACATTAGATGAATATGTTTCAAAAATGCCAGAAGATCAAAAATACATTTATTATGCAACAGGTGATTCGGTTGAACGCATCGAAAAGCTACCACAAACTGAATTAGTTGCTGATAAGGGATATGAGATTCTTTATTTCACAGATGATATTGATGAATTTGCTATTAAAATGCTAATGAAGTACAAGGAAAAAGAATTCAAATCCGTATCCAGCAGTGATTTAGGTTTTGAACCAAATGAAAGCGACAAAGCTACTGAAGAGGAACAAAACGAAAACAAAGAGCTATTTGAATATATGAAAAACGCATTAGCTGGTAAGGTAACCGATGTGAGAATCTCTAAACGTCTTAAATCACACCCAGTTTGTTTATCAACGGATGGGGAGATATCGATCGAAATGGAGAAAATCTTAAATGCAATGCCTGACAATCAAAATGTTAAGGCGGATAAAGTGTTAGAGATTAACGTACATCATGAAGTTTTCCAATCGTTAAAAAATGCATTTGAAGAAGATAAGGCTAAGCTTGATTTATATACTCATTTATTGTACAACCAAGCACTCCTTATTGAAGGTCTGCCAATTCAGGACCCAGTCGAATTTACAAATGATATATGTAAGATAATGGTTTGATTTTTGAGTGAAGGCAGCAGGGGAGATTGATTTCGCACCCTCACTAAGGAATTACTCGCTGAGAGAGGGTACGATTACGCTATTTTCGTACCATCACTTGAGTTCAATTCGATGAATGAGGGTAGGTTTACACCGGTTTCGTGCCATTACTCGGGCTGTTTTCAATGGATGGCGGTACGATTACACCGGTTTCGTACCATAACTCAGGTTTCGTTCGATGCCTGAAGGTACGGTTAGCTTTATCCTGCCATTATCTACACGCAAAATCTACAAAAGCAACAGTCCCAAACTAAAGTGTACCCTTTGTA
>NZ_JBALOV010000033.1:0-9765 GCF_036965045.1 Bacillus sp. JJ1533
TATATGAGTTTTTTCAATGTGATATATGTTGGAATCCACTACTTGTCCAAGTTAATGGATTCCCAAAAAAGGAGGTATTGAGTAGGAAATCATACTTTTCAAAGGTGAAATCTCCTACAAAGATGCTATCATGGCTTCCTGATAGCAATAATAGTATATTCGGAAAGTGACTAAGTGACTCGAACAAATATTGATTTTTTCAGAAAAATTTAATCCACAGTTCGAACAATTTGTACTGCAACAAAGACAATCTATATTACGGTTGGTAAGGGCCCTTCTAGAAATAGGAGGGTTTTTCTTTTTACTTGTATTTTTTTACAAAAATAAATTCTACCAATTTTTTCAATTGGTGTTCTAGTAATAAAGGTAAATACTATATAAGTAAAAGGGGCTAGAATTATTGAAAAAATAATAACTGTTTTAATGGTAAAAATAATGAGGAGTGTCAACTGTAATTAGTTACAGGAATCAATAGGTGTTTCATCTGTTGATTTATAAATAAATTATACAAAAGGAGAGAATTATATTGGCTATGTTTATCGGCTTAATTAGTTTTGTTGGAATGCTTGTATTTCTTATCTTAGGTATTGTTGGGGCGTTAAGGAAGAGTAAGAAAACTAAAAAGAACTTTATTATAGCAGGTGTATGTTTTGTATTGTTAATCGCTGCCGTATCATTTAGTGGTGATCCAACTGAAACTGAACAAGCAGAACCCCCAGTAACAGAAACAGAAGAAAATGACGAAGTTGAGCAAGAAGAACCAAAGGAAGAGGAAGTAGTACCTGAAGATGAAAAGAAAGAAGAACCAGAAAAAGTTGAGCCGGAACAACCTAAAGAAGAAGTGAAAGAAGAACCTCAATTAACAGCTTCACAGCAAAATGCTATTCGTCATGCTGAAAACTATATTAGAACAATGCCATTCTCAAAGTCGGGATTAATTGAGCAGTTGGAGTTTGAAGGTTATACCACAGAGGATGCTACTTTTGGAGCTAATAATATTGAAGTAGATTGGAGAGAACAAGCGGTGAGACATGCTAAACATTACAATGACACTATGCCAATGTCAAGGCAAGGTTTAATTGACCAGCTAATGTTTGAAGGGCACAGCCAAGAGGATTCGACATATGCAGTTGATCAAATAGGGCTTTAAAATAAAGTTCATAGCATTAACAGATGCTTTTGTTTAAGATTTTGGCTGTCAGTTTGACAGCCTTTTTCTTATTAAACTTATTAAACTACCATGAAAATAAACTTCTCGTATTACAAAAAAAGACCACATTAAAGAATACCCTACTAATTCGATAAAAAAAGAGAGCTAAATTAATTGATCTATGGATTCATGGACTTGATTAAGAACCATTCTAGACATCTTAGTGTATTTTCATTCTCTGTGGTGCAGCAATGATTTTGGCTGCATGGATGGCTAACGGGTCCTTTTATTTTCAACTGTTTCACTTACCTAACCCAAATATAAATGGTGAATCGATCTTTTTTTATTTAATTGAAGAGTGAGTACTTAGGGTTTTAACCCATTTAGCTGAATTTTAAATTTCCAATAAACGGTCAATGTAAAATGTGTTGATTTATATTATTCTATTAACTACAATGTCAATCTTTGAAAAAAGGCAAACTTATCGAAAGGTAAGGACGCAAAACTATGGATCTAAGGTGATGGAAATAATACTATGATTGCCAGGTTACCAAGGAGGAGAAAAAACGTTGGATTATCAATTGGAAAATGGTTTTCAGTATAAAATGGTTGTTAATAAAGTTCCTACGAGGCAAGAATTTTTTCAATTCCCACGAGAAATTAGCCTAAGGGTGAAAATAGGTAAAAAGGTATATCTGTTTAATTACCAAAAGATAATTAACACAATAGAGAACAGTTTATCTTACTCTGAAAAAATTGAATTATTTAATGCTCTAACTAGAATAAATGAAAGAAATAATGACTTCTCTAATTATTTAAAAACTATACTTACTGGAATAATTACAAGGGAAGAATATTCGGTGTCTATAAAGGAATAGTATCGAATAGGAGAAAAGTGTCTAATTAACTGTGTCTATATACGGTAAAAGTATAAGATGTTTTGTTTCAATATAAACTAAGTGTCTATTATTTGTTACTCTTTAGGTAATGTGTCCTTGTTGCCAAATTTTTTCGTTTTTGATTGGTTTAAGTTAAAACATTAAGCCTTTTAACCGTTTTATGAAAGTGTTATATGTCTTAAGCTTTAGTGGCAAGGTGCAAATGTGGGTGTTTTTACTCATGTTTCTTTCCTGCCTTTCCATTATCTACTGATTGTTTGATTCCATCGTTGCATGATATATTCTTACTCGTAGGGCAAACAACAATGACAAATTCGATAAGGGCAAACCTGGGGAAACCTAGCGACGCAAAGCTATAGGGGCTTCATTGTGAATTCAATATGCTCGCCAGCTACCGATAAATAAATCGAACCCTTGAGGGGAGATATTATTCTTTCGGATAATATCTCCCTTTTTTGTGCCTAATCGATTGTCAAAATAATAGACGAAAAATTTCGAGGGGGAAAAATATAACTTGAAGAAATCACCCACGCAGACATCTTTCCTTGTGCCGTTAAGGCATTTAACTCTTCCTTCATTCGAACACGCTCTGTAATTGTTTCTTTTATCGTTTCTAAAGTATTCGTAACATCGGAAAAATTTTACGCAATCTTTACAGCGATACCGCTGCTGTTCCATTGTTGGCATTCCTGCTACAATGAATATTTCCCGAATCAGACAATAGTTAATCGAATGACAGTGAGTGCAGGTGTAGCCCTTTTTTGTTTCTGTCTGGATTCCTCTTTAAAAAATAGGTTCACTTGCAGAAGATGCTTGCAAGAGAATTCAAGAGGGAAAAGACAGTGGACTTAGGTTGAAATTAAAATACAAAACTTTTAGGAGGGGTTAAATGGGAACAATTTATTTAGAAAAAGTGAAAGAGTTTGAAAGTAAGGTAAACGCCTATAAGGAGATTGACGAACGATGTGAAGCCTTGAGGAGTTCAATAACAGTAAGTACACTTATTCGAAATACCGAAACAGGGGCTACTTTAGCAGTAACAAACATGCCTGAAAATGAAATATTTTTCTTTGCAGGAAACTTAGAAACGGGCGAAGAAGAGAAATACTACTACCTAAACAAAAATTGGGAAGTAATAGAGCGTGATGTTTGACGGGCTATATCAACCTAGAAATGGGTAGACGAGTTTAATGAAGTAGAACACTAACTTGTATATTTTGTTTAATAACTTTTTCTCTTATTAATAACTGAAATCCAAACTACGATTGCAGAGTTGAAGAGCAGAGCTGTCATAAGGGCAGCTTTTTCTTGTTGTACTAACGGGCAGGTTAGTTCAACAAGGTATTCCAATCTTTGAGATATTTTTTTAGGAAAAGCCCAAAAGGAAAATATTCCTTTTGGGCTTTGAAGGTAGTTTATCTAATTATTAAATAGGGTTATCAAATTTCTTCACTAATTTAGTCTTCACTTTTCACCAACTGCTAATACCCAGTTATTACATCGTATGAAACTACCAATGGGATATTCAAAATCACATTCACCAATTAGCGAGAAACCGAGCTTACGACAAATTGCATTAGAAGCGGGGTTGGTGATTTTTGGGAAAGCGTGAATGAAACTATGCTTCTTTTCAGAATTAATATTAGCAATGGCTGTGGCTGTTGCAATTGTCGCTATCCCTTTACCCTGATATGCAGCTAAAACACTCCAACCTATCTCATAAATAGGTTCTCCTTGCCAAATCGTATCCCAATAGCCGACACTACCAACGGTCTCAAGATTTGGAAGCAAGAGAATCTTAAACATACGTCCAGTTCCCTTTTCCGAAATCTCACAGTACCGTTTATGACGAGTTAGGATTTTTTCCTCTGTCTCTGGACCTCCAAAGTGTACTGTCATCTCAGGAGCATTTAGAAGATGAAGCAAATTAAGATCGCCTTCACCCCAAGGTTCAATCCTTATTTCTGACATATTTCTTTGTTCCAAAATGTCACTCACCCCTTGTTTTGTATTTCTGACTGTACTGTGGTGGTCGGACAGTTATCTAATAATTAAAAATATTCATATACTATATTTTATACATACATATATTTTTGGTCAATTTATTTTTGAACTCTAGATTGATCCATACTTAGAAGGAATTACGTATATTTTTGTTGAAGTTATTAAGCTAACGGGGCATTTATTGAAAGAAGAACAAGATGTTAAAATGGGTTTATCAGCAAAGTTTTAGTTTTATTATATTTCTTACCACATATAGTGCTTTACATTGAGGGCATTTTAAGAAGTTAGCTCAACAAATATAGAAAACATTCCTTTTATATTAGAGTGTATTGGTTTCTTAAGGAAGAGGTTATTTAAGGATGAGCCTGCGTTTCTTCATGAAATTCTAGTTAAATTATCTTAATAATAGTTTGAATTGGGGACGGGCCACTTGCTTCATTATTATAAAACAAGTGGCCCGTCCCTATGGTTATTTAGTAGAGCAATCGGGACAATATATACCTCTATCCCCCACGCCCACCGGAAAAGTAATAAATAGTAACTCCTTATCGTTCTAGCTTAGTCGTATTATTTCATAGTGGGGTGAAATAGGTCTGTCATCTTTTTTCCATACGAAGAAATAGAAAAATAGCTCCTTAAATAATACCGAGTTTTATATATGTTATATTTTAGTTATAGAATAAGTGATTAAAAAAATGGGTGATATTGATGTATGAAGGTAAACGGATATTAATTATTGAAGATGATCAAGAGATTAGTAGACTATTAAGAGTAATTTTGGAAAAATCGCATTTGGAACCGGTTGCAGCTTATTCGGGTACAGAAGGTTTATTGCAACTGCAAAATAATACCTTTGATTTAATTTTATTGGATTTGATGCTACCTGGTAAAAGTGGAGAGGAACTCATAAAAGAAATTAGAGAAAAGAGTTCTATACCTATTATTGTCATTTCAGCGAAAGTTGATATTGAGAATAAAGTGCAAGTATTGAAAATAGGTGCGGATGATTTCATAACCAAACCGTTTCATCAGGAAGAAGTAATGGTTCGAGTAGAAGTCCAATTAAGAAAAGCAAATTTTCACCCGGAGCAGTCAGCGGAAATAGGATGGCGTGAGCTTAAAATGAATACGGAAAAACGGTCTGTAACTTTAAAAGAGGAAGAGCTACAGCTGACGAATGCTGAGTTTGATATTTTAATATTTTTCATGAACAATCCCGAGCGTGCACTTTCCAAAAAGGAGATATATGAAAGCATTTGGAAAGGGACCTATTATGGTGATGATAATACAATCAGCGTTCACGTCTCTAACCTGCGCAAGAAGATTTCCGAAATTACTAGTGAAGAATATATTAAGACCATTTGGGGAGTAGGCTTTATGCTTACCTGATCTCTTTATGAATTCTTTATGTTTTGCTTAAAGGATTTTAAAGACTTCTAAGCTAAACTGAAAATAACAAGAGATTTAGTGAAGGAGTCGAAAAGATGGATACCATTATTCAGACGTATCAACTAACGAAAAAGTTTAAGAAACAAGAGGTTCTTAAACCTCTTGATTTCTCAGTAAAAAAAGGAGAAATCTGTGCACTAATTGGAAAAAATGGTGCGGGCAAATCGACGTTGTTCAAAATTCTAGCAGGCCAATTAAAGCCGACGAGTGGGGAGATTTTGCTTTTCGGAAAATCTGGTAAAGAGATAGAACATGTGAAAAAAAGAATGGGTTTTATGATCGAAACCCCTACATTTTTCCCGGATTTTAATGCAGTTCAAAATCTAGAATATTTTCGGATTCAACGGGGTGTCGTTGAAAAGAAACGTATTGATGAAGTCCTAGAAATTGTCGGTTTGGCAAATGAAAAGAAAAAACGATTTAAAGATTATTCCATGGGGATGAAACAGCGATTAGGCATCGCTCTTAGTCTCTTAAGCAACCCCGATTGTTTAGTACTGGATGAGCCAATCAATGGATTGGATGTTGAAGGGATTATCGAAATCCGCCGATTATTGATGAAACTCAATCAGGAAAAACATATAACCATATTAATATCTAGTCATATATTAACCGAATTAAAATTGTTAGCCACTCGTTTTGTATTTATTAAAGATGGTGTAATCGTCGATGATTTAAGCATAGAGGCTCTAGAGAAGAGTAGGAAACAAATTGTCCTAACGGTTGATAATTCAGTGAAGGTGGCACAATTATTAGAACGAGCATATGAAGATATCGAGTTTAAAGTCCTTCCAAATCATGTTATCTCTATACAAAATCATGTAGAGAGTAGTGGAGATATTAATCGTCTTTTAGTTGATAATGGTGTAATGGTGAAGGAGTTTCGTATTGAAGCTCTGAATCTAGAGGAATACTTCTTAGGACTAGTGGAGGGAAGTAGTAATGATTAATTATATGAAAAGCGAATATTATCGTCTTCTGCGTAAAAAAGGTGTGCATTTCACTAGTGTAATATGTTTATTGTTGATCGTTGCGGCTGCCACTGTTCTTCGTTATTTAGACAAGGTGGACCCTAACTTCCAATATGCTACTAGTAATTATTTCTATTCAAATGTAATTGCCGTTGGATTACTGATAATAATCATAGGAATAATCTTTAATTCAGCTCTCACAAGCAAAGATAATATGTCGTTGCTTAAGCAATCTGTTTCTTTCGGCATTTCCCGGAATACTATCTTCTGGTCAAAGCTAATCTTGACTTTAAGCTATTTTGTACTAATTTGTGTCATTGGCATATTTTTAATGATCGCGCTAGGTGAGAACTTATTAATTACTGATAATCAGTCAGTCAGAAATTTTCTGATGGCGAGTCTAAATATGGCTCCACTTGTTTTAAGTGGATTTATTTTAACCCATGTGTTAAAAGTCATGAAAGTTGGAGATATTTATATCTTTCTTCTACTGTTATTTATATATGGATTTTCTAGTGATCTTCTACGGATGTTGCTCCGCCCGTTTTCAGGCTTAAGCGCAATCTATGAATATACGCCAAATGCGTTATTAAACGATAACCTAATAAACTATATGATTGATGCAGTCCAATTCAGTTACCAATGTTGGGTTATAGGTATCGTAATATCTGTGATTGCTTTATTCATTGGAGCAAGTAGATTTGCAAAACAAAACATCGATTGATCGAGAAGGGATGAATGGAAGTGAATAGCTGGTTGGTTATAATCATCTTGGTTTCCCTGCTAATTGTTTCGGTTTCCAAGCTTCTACTGTTCCATTGGGATATTAGAAGGATGTCAAAACAATTAGAGGAAATCAGTAAAAATTTCAGTACAAATGAATTAGTTCGCACAAATACTCATAATAAAAACTTGGGCCGATTTGCTACGAATATCAACCAGCTGATTCAACTATTCAAACAGAACCAACAGTCTGTCGAAAGAAGAGAAATGGAACTAAAGCAAGAAATCACAAATATCTCCCATGATTTACGAACGCCTTTAACTTCAATCAAAGGATTTTCAGAGCTATTAACAGACCAGTCTATATCTGAAGCAGAAAGAAAAGAATTTTTAGAGATTATTCAGAAGAAAATCGATAATCTCACAATGATTGTAGATTTATTTTATGAACTCTCACAACTCGATTCCTCAGATGCGAAATTGATTATGGAAAAGCAGTTTCTAGATCAAATTGTTGTGGAAACAATGCTCATGTTCTATGAAGACTTTCAGAACGAGCAATTAGAGGTACGGATGAATGAAGGTACTGTACCTGCTGTTCTTGTTGACAATAAAGCAACCGTTCGGATTGTAACCAACATTATTCAAAATGCTTTAACTTATGCCAAAAGTTATTTGAAAATTAGTTTTGTAGAGGATGAAGAATATATTTGGTTAAGGGCAGTAAATGATGTTGAGAAGATTAATGCTACGAAACTTCAACGGATTTTTAATAGAACATTCAGGTTGGATTCTAGTCGATCTGGTACTCATCTTGGATTAGGTCTACATATTGTTCAGCAACTTGTAAACAAACAAGGAGGAAAAGCGGTAGCTAACTTTCATGAAAATGAATTTATTATTGAAGTGTCGTTTAGAAAGTGGGAATAGGTGGGTTGATAAACAGGTATTATTTGATTTCTTGTTCAACTATAGGGTGCGTTGATCCAAGAAGGATTAATGCACCTTTTTGTTGAAGATATTTAACTACCATGAAAATAAACTTCTCTAACCTCGAAAAAAGACAATACCAAAGAGAACTCGTCTCATTTGTTTAAAAAAATTGAGGGAGCAGCAATTCATTGCTATGGATTGGTTGACTGGATCAAGGTCAGTATCAGTATTGACACTTCCTAACTATTTTCATTCTCTGTGGTGAATCGCTCATTTTTTGCGATTCATGAGTGGCTAACGGGGCAGGTCTCTTTAACTAGAGTTAAAACATTAGAGAAGTCAGTTTAAAGGTTATATTAAAATATAGAGAAATTAATTGATATTCAATAAACGGTCCAAATTGCGTTATAGCAGGAAAATATATAGTTGCAACTATATTTATCTTTACTTTAGTTATTCACTCTAACAATACTGGAATAAGAAAGGACGATGAACAATATGTTTTTTGGAGCTAAATTAAAAAAAGAAAGAGAAAATAGAGGTTGGTCACAGGAATCCCTCGCCGAAAAAATAAATGTTAGTCGCCAATCAGTTTCAAAGTGGGAAACTGGTAAAAACTATCCCAATATCGAAGTAATTATTGATTTAAGTGATTTATTTGGTATCACAATCGATGAATTATTAAGGAGTGATGACGGATTGAAAGAAAAAGTAATTCAAGATAGTAAAGGACCGACAGATTTAAATTGGAAATCATACCTTTTAACTGGTTTAGGTATTCTTATGGGGATTGTAACTACTAGCATAATCAAACACGATGGAATTGATTGGATATCCATTAGTTGGGCAGCAGTTGCAACAGCAGCTTTCTTGTACCTTGTTTTTCTTCTTTTTCCGCAAGGGAGCAAAAAGAGTGGAACAAAAAATTAGGTGGAAGATTCCACAATCGGGTGCAATTGTTGAATAAGCTCCACTTTTCATCTTCAACTACCATGAAAATTAACTTATCTGTCCTCGAAAAGAGACAATACCAAAGAGAACTCGTCTCATGTGTTTTAAAAAATTGAGAGAGCTGCAAATCATGGAAATGGATTGGTTGACTGGATCAAGGTCAATATCAGTATTGACACAAACAAACTATTTTCATTCTCTGTGGTGAAGCGCCGATTTTTGCGCTTCATGGATGGCTAACGGGTGCGATAGCAAAAGAAGCTGTTGCTGTTCTTTTTCAACAAATGGAGAGGATTAAATGATATGAAAAAAAAGTTCACGAAACCTTTGTTAGCGATAATATTAGTATCAGGAATCCTATTTGTATTTGTGGATTTATTAAAGGAAGAGACATTTACAATCATTGAAAAGGATACAGATACGTTTATTTGGATTGAAAGCAATAAATTATTAAATCCAACTTATAAACGAGCATCATTAGGTTTAGAAAATACCAGAATAATAAATGAAAATGGTGAGGAAATAGATTATAGAGAGTTGGTAATAGGTGATAAAATTAAAGCTGATATTAAACCAATCGTAGCACTTAGAGACCCTCCGGGCTTAGGGGCAAGGGAGGTAAAACTATTGAACTAACGGGTGCTTTAACACAGTAGATATAATATTAAAGAGCCTAAAAAATGCA
>NZ_JBALOV010000033.1:9828-16435 GCF_036965045.1 Bacillus sp. JJ1533
TGCATTTTTTAGGCTCTTTTTATATTCATGAATGATACTGCCATTCATAACATTTTTTAAATGCAATAAATTATTTTATTGCAAGCAAAAGCAAATTAAAGTCCGTTTTAAAAGCAAATATTAATGTAAAAACCATTGAGAAGTTCCTCTCATTTCATGTGAAATTCTTCTGTTATTGGCTGGTGCATTTTTAGTATGATAAGGTTGAATTTTTTGTGTTGGTTTATAAATATTAGAAAGCATATAGTTGGAATGATAGTTTTTATGGTAAGTGAGGATTATATATCTTGCAACTTTAATATCCATATGTACATTGGGGTTTCGAAGCCTTTTGCTATGTTTTAAAAAATGTAGTTTTTTAAATCTTTATCTGATGGGGCTGTGTGAAAGTAAAAGGATCCGACCTGAACGGTAGTAAGAACTCGACATTCACCATTTCGAACATTTTTGTAATTGTCCAATCCTATTTTTTTGCTAGTCTTTTTCTAATTAATTTTTTTAGAATCTCATCTTTCATTTGGTGAAAATCGTCAAATTCTCTTGGTACTTTTGCATATTTGTTAATGACGTGGATTGCTGCTGCAATTTGTTCGATTGAAAATAACATGGACAACGAGCTCCTTTAGGTTATTAATGAGTTTGATAACGAGGTAATCTGATGATGTGGATTCAATGCAGGTTTTATATCTAACAATATACATCAATAAAGGTTAACTTTCTGTTAAGTTCATCACACTATGTGTAAATATTTGTCGGAATTTGCGATAAGAAGAGATGGAAGTTGGATAAAACTGACCATAAATAAAATGCATTAGATAAACTAATAAAAGTGGTAGAAGCTGGGAACAACTTATTAGAAGGTGTCTTCTTAAAAATACAATATACTTAATAACCCGCTCCTAGAAACAGGAAGGATTATTAGAAAGGTTAGAGAATAATACAGATTTTATTGTGAAAGATTTCAATTAACGCCAACGGTGAAGTAATGTTGTTGAAAGATGAACTAAATCATGGGTTCATCTTTTTTGTCTATCTTTTAGTTTAACTATTCTGGCTAATTGTCGAGCGCTGTTAAAAATACGATACTTTTGTCGCTATTCTACTAGTTAAGGTATAAATCTTTACATTCCCAATCGGCCCATAGAAAAATAATAAAAATACCATAAACGGACTTAATAATACCATGTTTCGCCATTAAAATTTTTGATTTCACCATTATAGAGTATAGCATGTCAAAAGTAGGAAAATAGTAATAATGAGATTCTCATAAAGAATAGCTATACACGGCTATATTGTTTTTATCACCTAAAAGGGGGGAGGTTGATGAAGAAGGAAAAAATCAGTGATATCCAGCTTATATATTTGATGATTGGCTATGTATTAGGTACAGCGATTATTCTGGGGTTAGGTGCAGAGGTTAAGCAGGATGCATGGTTATTTCCAGTTGTAGGGTTATTAGGCGGTCTCATCCTAATGGCTATTTTTACTCAATTATCAATCTACTATCAGGGTGACACGTTGGTTCAAATGATTCCGAAGATTATTGGGAAATATCTTTCTTACCCTGTGATTTTCTTGTACATATTGCACTTTACATATTCAGCTGCAAGGGCGTGTAGAGAATTAGGGGATTTGATTGTCTCTACCATATTAACCGAAACCCCAATTATAGTCGTAATTGGAAGTTTTATGATCTTAATGATTTATTGTCTAGGGAGCGGAATAGAGGCATTAGGTCGTATGGCGGAAATTGTGTTTCCTATTTATATTTTTTCACTCATAATAATTTGGCTTCTTTTGTTAACTGTTGAACAATTTAATATTAATAATGTTACCCCTATTCTTGGAGATGGTGTTCGTTCATTTTCAAAAAAGGCAATTCCAAATTCTATAAACTTCCCGTTTGGTGAAACGATAGTTATTATGATGTTTTTCCCATTTTTGGGTAAGAAGCATAATATAAGGAAGATAGGAATGTACACCATTGTACTAGGTGGAATATTGTTAACAATCAACACTATTATGGTGATATCTGTAGTTGGTCCAGAAATTTATAAAATAGATTATTTTAATTTTCTTGTAGCTGTCCAATTGGTTTCAGTTGCAGATTTTCTCGAACGTTTTGATGCACTTGTTATACTAATGATGGTTTCAGGAGTCTTTTTTAAGGTCGGAGGATTTACATTTGGAGCAATGGTTGGGATTTCTCAGCTATTCAACTTAAAACAATCTCGCTCAGTAATGATTGGTCTTGCAACGATCATTACACCATTATCTCTCATAAGCGCAACAAGCTATGTAGAACATATAGATATAGGATTCAAGCTTTATGTTCCATATGTACATACTTTATTACAAATCATTTTACCAATCCTGTTCTTATGTATTGCGTTTATCCGCAAAAAAATAGAGTTATAATAGCCGGTTCACAGGTATGGAAGGTGTAAATATGAAGATTCTTAGGAAAAAAAATAAAGATGTTCCTAATATACAAATTGATCATCTAGAAATAGGTCAGGATCAAAATGAGGTTGATGTTTTATCGGAAAGCCTTCAAGAAAATGGTACTAAAATTAAGAAACTTTTTGAAGGAACCGCCGATTTTACTTTCCGGGAATTTGAGATTGATAACCTCTGTTATGCGATGATTATTTATCTAGATGGACTTGTGGATTTAGAAAAAATAGAATTACATGTTATCAATCCCTTGATAAAGAATAACCAAGCAATTGTGCAGCAATCAGAGCTAAAAATAGATTACGTTTTAGAACAGTTAAGTTCAGCTGACGTAAAACAAGGTGAAACAATCCAAGCAGTGATTGATCAAATTTTGATTGGGAGTACGGTACTACTCATTAATGGTATAAATAAAGCAATTTTTATAGGTGAACAATCATGGGAGCAACGATCTGTTAGTGAACCTATATCAGAAGCGGTTGTCATAGGACCGAGAGAAGGGTTTACCGAAAATATCAGAACGAATGCAAGCATGATTCGAAGACGTTTAAAAACCACAAAACTAAAACTAGAAAGTATGCAAATAGGTAGGCTTTCGAAAACGGAGGTAATCATCACTTATCTTGAAAATACAGCACAACATTCAATCGTTGAAGAAGTTCGTACTAGATTAAGACAAATTGATATCGATGCGATTGAGGATAGTGGGTACATTGTAGAATTTATTGAGGATACTCCTTACTCTGTATTTCCGCAAGTATTGCAAACAGAACGTCCTGATAGAGTTGTTGGCAACCTTCTAGAAGGAAAGGTTGCAGTTATTGTTGATAATAGTCCATTTGCACTTATTGTTCCGGTTACTTTTTTTGGAATGATGAATTCTCCAGAAGATTATTATGGAAGATTTATCATGACCTCTTTTATTCGATTAATCCGATATTTATTCTTATTGATCGCGTTGATGTTTCCCGCTATTTATATTGCCGTGACAACATTTCATCAAGAACTATTGCCAACAAACCTTCTGTTCAGTGTCGCGGCATCAAGGGAAAAGGTGCCGTTTCCAGCAGTTATTGAGGCATTGTTAATGGAAATTACATTTGAAGCATTACGTGAGGCTGGCCTGCGATTACCTAGACCAATTGGATCGACGGTAAGCATTGTGGGTGCCCTGGTCATTGGGCAAGCAGCTGTTGAGGCAGGGATTGTCTCCGCTCCATTAGTAATTGTCGTGTCGACAACAGGAATTGCCTCATTTATGTTTCCAAATTATCCATTGACAGGAGCAATTCGACTCCTTCGTTTTTTTATGATTTTTTTAGCTGGAACGTTAGGATTTTATGGCATCTTCCTTGGAGTCTTTTTTATTTTAGTTCATCTTGTTCAGCTTCGTTCCTTTGGTGTTCCCTATTTGTCGCCGGTTTCTCCGTTTAATTTAAATAATATGAAGGATATATTCATACGAGTTCCCTGGTGGAAAATGGATCAACGTCCAGAACAAACTGGAAAAAGGAATATAAGGCGTTTAGGCGTTCGCTTTCGAAAATACTGATTTGTGAAGGAAAGGACGGAGAAGCATAAATGAAAAAAATGAGAATGCTGCTAATAGTGGTATTTACAATTCATTTGCTAACAGGCTGTTGGGACCGCCTAGAGGTGAACGATATTGCCATTATTACTGCAATTGGATTAGACCTAATTAAAGACGATCAGATTCGTTTATCACTCCAAGTGGCCATTCCATCAAAATTAGGACCCACTGGAGGAAGCGGTGGAGGTAGTAGCAATAATAGTACATATATCATTTCAGAGACCGGAAACACCGTATCTGAAGCTTACCGAAACCTACAAATGAAGACTTCAAGACGTATCTTTTTTGCACAAAGTAGGGTTTTATTAATCGGAGAGGATTTAGCAAGAAAGGGTGTTGCAAATATTATTGATTTTCATTCAAGATATCATGAACCTCGTATCAACAGTTTTATTATGTTTACAAAAGGAGAAGCAACTGAAGTACTTAAAGAAATTCCGAAATTAGAAAGTGTTTCTGCAGAGGAAACGAAAGAGCTTGTAAAACTAAGTGTTGGGCTATCTATTTTTGTGAATGATTTTTTAAACATGCTTCTTACGGATGGAATGGAACCATTTGCGCCAGAGTTTGCACTAACATCACTAGAAGGAGACGAGAAAAATGATTCAGGGAAGGGACAAGTTCTTAATGGAACTGCCGTGTTTAAAGGGGATAAACTAGTGGGATGGATAGATAAAGCTAAAACTCGGGGAATTTTATGGCTTCGCAATGAAATGGAAAAAGGAGTTATTACGATTGAAATCCCTAAGGAAGAAGGGGATGGATATATTAGTATAGATATTACAAAAGCAGAAGTAAAAATTATTCCAAACATGGAACATGATAAAATAGCAATCACAGTTAATGTAATCTCAGATATGACTGTCATGGAAAATGATTCAAAGTTAAAACTAGATGACCCAAAAGTAATCGAAAGCCTACAAAAAGATGTTGAATCTGATATTAAGGAAAGAATACAAATGGTAATAGATATTGCCCAAAAAGATTTCCAGTCAGATATATTTGGATTTGGACAAGCTGTCTATAAAAAATATCCAAAGGAATGGAATTTAAAATATAAACAGAATTGGGAACAGGAATTTTCACAAGTGGAGGTTGCCATTCAGCCAAAGGTTTTCATTAGAAGCATTGGATTAATTAAATAACATCAATATATAGTAAGTAGGAATTTGTAAATGTTAAAAATATTTATCTTGACCCTCATATTTGTTGCACTCTTTTCTTGGGAAGCAAGGCGATTAGTGAAGAAAAAAGAAATAAAAGAATTAGTCGTTTTTTCATTTCTTATCCTAATAGGATTCGCATTAAGTATCGTATTGGTTATCAAATCATTTTTTTAACATGAATCATTGTTCAAGTCTATTTGGAAAGTTCATCCGGAGTGAAAGCAACCTAAATCCATTACCTGAACTACTAAAAGACCTAACTATTTTTATAAGAAGATAAACATGGAGTGATTATTACAAAAACAAAATTTATTAAGAAGAACCTGTTTAAGTACTGTAAAAAGTAATTAAAGTTCTAGATTTGAAACACCCTCCAAACAAGGGTGTTATTTGGCGGTTACTTTGCTTAAATTATTTCAAAATTTGTTCTTTTTATAAGGACAAGTATAGTACTTAGTATCAAGATTCTTGATAACTCCTGCTTAGTAAATTTATTTATCTAGCAACTATGAATCCACCCAGTGAAAATATATAGACAAAAGAGGTAATTAAAGGAAAGCCGTGGAGTTCATAGAACACCGATTCTAAGTACCTAATCATATTAAAATAGAGAGGATTATAAGAAAAATTGTAGAATAATACACTCTATAATGTGAAGTTTTTCACTTAAACTAACGAAGCAGGATAGTTGAAGAAGAAATACAAATGTTGGTATTCGAATTATAGTGTAAGCCATCAATAATTATATAACATTTAATAATCAATTTACGTTTTAGATAAACTACATTCTTCTAGGGTGTAGTTATTTTTATAATAATAATGTAAAATATATGTTTAAAATGTAAAATATATGTTACTATTTACTTGGAGGTATAAAGGGGTGATGAAAAGATTTGAAAGATATATCTGTTAAAAATAAAGTAAAACTTGCCCGCATTGAAAAAGGTAATTTAACTCAAATTGAATTGGCAAAATTAGTCGGAGTGACACGACAGACTATGAATTTAATCGAAGCACAGAAATATAATCCAACCATTAAAGTTTGTTTACTCATCAGTAGGTATTTAGAACGTCCCATTGATGAATTATTTTGGGCAGAGGAATAACCAACTATAAAGGAGTGGATGAAACCAATGCGAGCTAATTTTCTACTAGTAATAATTGGTTCAGTAGTAGGTTTTGGGATTGTGTACCTGATTACAGGACAAATACAATGGGGGATAATTGTTGGGCTTCTTATTGGGGTAGGGAGTGCAAAATGGTTACGTGTGCAGAAACACAAAGCTAGTGATGAAATTGAATACGATGAAAGAGTTAATAACAATATTAAAATAGCGTCGTTTCAAACCTTCTCCATTGCAAATCTATTGTTATTTATTTACTTATTATATTC
>NZ_JBALOV010000033.1:16457-21868 GCF_036965045.1 Bacillus sp. JJ1533
TATTCAGAATTAATTTTAAACGATTACTCCATTAAGACAAGTTATTTAATCATTTATTTGTCGATCATTTTCATTGTTTCTTACTATATAGTCCCTTTAATAATGAAAAGAAAATAAGTTTAGAGAGGTGTTAAAAATGAACCAACTGTTAATAATCGCTTCAATTGTTCTTTTAATTTTAGCCTTCCTTATAGGCGTAAAAAAACAAACGTGGATATTATCTGGATTTAATCAAAAACGTGTTAAAGAACAGGATAAACTCGCAAAATTAGTTGGTATGTATTCCTTGATAATAGGAATTATTATGTTGATAGGTGGATTTATTAACTATCCCAATAGCGAAAAAATATTATTTCCTATAATGTTAATTGGATACGTTATGTTACTCGGATATGTAAACACAAAAATGGTTGAATAAGGAAAGGAATTGTTGGGCGTTTCCCTTTTTAAAAGGAGACCTTGCCCTTATTTAAGATAAAATCCTTTATCTAAACTAGCAATAGGTGCTCATTCTCTTATTGCATTAAAGGGTGCTTCGATCCAAGAAGGATTAAGGCACTTTTTTTGTTGAAGTTATTAAACTAAAGGGGCAGGTTTATTTAAGAAGATGTTTAGATGAATATTTAATTCGGGTATAAATTTTTATAGAATTTTTAAAAGTTTGGAGATGGTCAATATCGCAACCCTTCATTTAATGGGTGGTCTTCCTTGTAGTGGTAAAACTACACTTGCACGTGAACTTGAAAAGAAATATTCAGCCCTGCGTCTTACTCCTGATGAATGGCACATCCGTTTATTCGGTAATGATTATGGGGAGAACATGACGGAATCAGATGAATCTATGCACGATACTAGACATGACACAGTGGAGTCTCTTATGTGGGATGTTGCAGCTAGAGTTTTGGTTCTTGGCGTTGATGTTATCCTCGATTATGGATGTTGGGTTCGAAGTCAACGAGATGAGTTTCGTTCTCGAGCAAAGGAACTAGGAGCTGGATTTAAAATTCATTTTGTTGATGTATCTGAAGAGATATTATTTGAACGTCTAAAGACAAGAAATAAACAGAAGACAGATGGGACTTTTTTTATTCCTGAAGTTAAACTTAAAGAGTGGATCCAAATTTTTGAGCCACCTTGTTCCGAGGAACTTGAATAGTCCGATACTAGAACTAAAAATCTTAGATATACCTTTCTTGAAGTAACGGGTGCTTTTCTTAAAGAAGGAGAAGCATCCTTTTTGTAGAAGTTATTGTACTAACGGGCAGGTTGGTTAAAGAAGACCAGTATCAAGAACTAAGATAAAAACTGATTTGATTAAAAATGATTTGTGAGTTCTTTTATTAATTTCAGGAGGTTTAAAATGGAGTTGATTATAACAAAAGCAGAATTTAATGAGGCAGAAACATTAGTAAATATTTATCGTGACGCATATTCGGAAAATGAGAATTTGGGACTTCCTGCAAGCGCATCAAAGGTAAATGTTGATTAAGTTCAAGGCTGGATACTCAACACTATCTTATTAACAGCAAAAGAAAAACATACAAATAAAATCTTAGCAACTGTAAGGGTTAAATACAGTGAAGAGTGGTAGTGTTACGTCTTAAGTAGATTAGCTGTTAAGTCATCTTATAAAGGGATAGGAATCGCTACAAAAATAATGGAGTTTGGGGAATCTGAACTTTTAAAGAGGGGTGAAAATAAAGTTAGGTTAACGGTAGCTCAAACTCACCCATATTTACCTAAAATGTATGAGAAAAAAGGATATAGAATTGTTGGAGAACGTTTACTTCAAAACTTACCGTATAATGAATTTATTATGGAAAAATTATTATGATTCTTGTTGAACTAACGGGTGCTTATGGAGAAGTTGACTTAGCATCTTAGTTTCTCCTATTAAAGAAGTTAAATAATGAGGCTTTAAGGATGTTGCACTAAATGGTGAGAAAGGCTAAGCAAGATTTTAGACATTTGTAATAGCTAGGATAAAAATCGCTTTTTTTCGCCAATACTTTGGAAGGTATGTATCATTATATATACATCTGCGAAAGCACATGAAATCTTCCTAAGAGGTGAAATTAATATGTCTTCATCATTTAAATATTTGTGTGTAGTGAAACAAGAAATTTTTGAGATACCTAAAGATAAAATTAGAGAGAAATTCATTAAAAAAGAATTTGCTGGACAGTCTGTTTTAAGATTAGAACTAACGTATGGTACTAAAAATAGAAAGCCAAATAATATATTAAGAATTTTATTTGACAGTACGAGATTTGATGGAAATGGAGTTTGTGATTTTAGAAGGATAAGAGAAGACCATAAAAGGACTTATGATTACATCTTTAATGAGCAAAGTCCTCTTCCTATACCGAAAGCACTTGTACTCCCAACTGTATCTGAAATAATAATTATAAAACAATATCTAAACAATAAGTATCCAACTTTGTTAAAAAATGACCCTTATGCAATCGAAACCGCAATATTAGATTGTAAAGAGCGATATAAACAAAACGTCCATAAATTTAAAAGATCACATTCATCTTTTTCCAGTTGAACTAAATATTGTGAAGGTGTGGTCTTAAACTAATGGGGCAGGATAGTTTAATTAGAAAAACTAAGCTGGTATGTCGAAGTAGAAACAAAAAGCGTCGTAAGAAGAATTTATTTATTTATTAAATTCTATGTAAAAGGCTGACCACTAAGGTAGTCAGCCTCAACTAGGAATACCAAATATAAATCAGTATCCATGATGAACGAAGGATACCCCAACAATAATTAAAAGGATGAATAACACAACAATTAAGGCGAAATTCATACGATGGCCATATCCATATCCACTCATAGCCTGCACCTCCTCTTTTTTGAAGTTAATTCAATATATGTAACTGGATTTTACATGCTTGGACTAGTGACTTAATTATAAATTGAAGGACACCCATAATAATGAGTGTCCGGTAGAGGTGTAAAACTATGGGCTAGGAGGTGGATAATATAGTTTATGCGTAAAATACCAAAATGAAATGGACAAGTGTGGATTTAATAGTTCAGATTCGAACAAGTTATGAAGAAAAACACTTTCATTTTTGAACTACGGTCAGGTTTGTTCAATAAGTATTCAAAGTCCTTTTTTTGTTCTTAACATAGAATTTGTGAAGAATTACACTTAAAGTAACGGGTGCGATAGTCCAAGAAGGATTATCGCTTAATTTTGTTGAAGTTATTAAGCTAACGGGGCAGTAGAGTTAAAGTACGGATTTAGTTTTCTACCAATGGGGGTCGTTGAATGAAACCTAACAAAATAAATGTCTTAGGCTGGTTAATTATTATATTTTTGGGTATATGTACGTTCTTTTTTAAAGAAGAATTATCTATAATTACGACGGGATTAGGTGGACTTATTTGTGTAATTATTGGTTTAACGTTAGCTTTCTATAAAGTTAAAAAAGGAAATGCCAAACAGTAAAAATATATATGTTGATCTAAGTTTGTGAAGAAATGTACTTAAGCTAAAGGGTGCGTTGATCCAAGAAGGGATTAATGCTCTTTTTGTGGATTATATTGAACTAACGGAGCATTTTAATGGAATAATAGAGGAAATTTAAGACTGTAACTAGGTTTAGGGTGATCAATAAATAAATTATCGGGAGAGATTAAATGCTAAAAATCGACGTTGATTTAGTTTCAAAGTTAATAACGCGTCAATTTCCGGAGTGGTCTAATTTGGAAATCAAGCCTGTTAAAAAGAGTGGAAATGATAATAGAACTTTTCACTTAGGTAATAGTATGGGCGTTAGGTTACCAAGTGATGAAGCCTATGTACCCCAAGTTGAAAAAGAACAAAAATGGTTACCCATTTTAGCCAAGCATCTTTCTGTACCAATATCTGAACCATTAGCTAAAGGAGAACCAAGTAGGGATTACCCATATCCTTGGTCTGTTAACAAATGGTTGGATGGAGAGACATTAACTATAGAAAATATAGATGATATTAATATATTTGCAAATGATTTGGGGGAATTTTTAGTCGATTTACAATCTATTGACAACATTGGAGGTCCCTTAGCTGGTGAACATAATTTTTATAGAGGCGGAGATATTGTTGTATACAATGATGAGTGCAGAGATGCTATTAATAATATAAATATTTTTAACAAACACTTAATGAAAGAAATTAGGGAGTTGGCATTAACTTCAAAATGGGCTGGTGAACCAGTTTGGGTCCACGGTGACATAGCACCAGGAAATATATTAATTAAAAATGGTATGTTATGTGCGGTTATTGATTTTGGGATATTGGGTGTAGGAGATCCTTCTTGTGATGCTGCAATGGCGTGGACATTTTTTGATGATAGCAGCAGAAAAATATTTAGGAATGCATTGAATTTTGATGAAGAAACTTGGAATAGAGCAAGAGGTTGGGCTTTATGGAAGGCTTTAATAACCTACAATTATAATAAACAATCTAACAAAACAATCGCAGATGAATCATCTAATATTATAAAAGTAATCCTTAATGATTACGAAACTGAAATATAAAGTCATTAAAATAGAATTTTCATTGCACTAACGGGTGCAATAATTGAAAATCAGAGCTGTCATAAGGGCAGCTTTTTCTTGTTGTACTAGCGGGGCAGGATAGTGGATCAAAGAAGAGAAATTATTAACTGGGGGGATACAATGAAAAGAACTTCAAGTTTATTACTAATATTCGTATTATTAGTGCTTTCGTCTTGCGAAGGACCTTTCACATCCACTAGTTCGAGGTTGATTGTTATTGAAAAAGGGCATTCAAACGACTACAAGGAATACTGGATTACAGCATTTGACCCGAATAACCAAACTAAAGAGGAAGCATTTAAGATTGTAGTTCAAGAAGAGATGGTTTGGAACTTAATTGAGGTGAATAAAGAGTATTTTTCTTCTTATGCAAAAGAAGGAGATAAAACTTGGATTTTAGAACAAATTGAGCATACAGAAAATGAAATAGAATAAATCGTTTAAGAACCTTTTTTTCTTCAACAAACGGATAGCAAAGAGCTGAAGATTGGGAGTGGCTATTTTTCTTCTTCAAGTAACGGGGCAGAATAGTTGAACAAAGAATAAAAAAACGATTTTGACTAGAGATATTGTCTTCCTGTTTTAAAGTAAGTTTAAATTCCTCCTAACAACCGGATATTTTTGGATTTAATCCCCAGTAAAAAAAAGGATAGCTATATCGATATAAAAAAGGTAGATATTAATCCAGAAAAGGGTGTTGGACTTGCAAAAGAAAGGAATTATTTTATTACTTATACTTATTTTATTATTAATTTTAGTATCTTGTGGATCGGTCGCTTCTCAGAGTTCTAAGGAAGAAAATGTAGAGGATACGATAATTGCAGATAAAGAGAAACAAATTGAGAAAGATGTACGAA
>NZ_JBALOV010000034.1:0-13501 GCF_036965045.1 Bacillus sp. JJ1533
CTCCATGTATTTTCTCTGTAAAAAATACCCTATAGAAAGAGCACTTTTTTTAAGTGTCTATTCTATAGGGTACATTTTAAACAGCTATACCCTTTTTACTATTTATCCGCTCCATTACAACCTCAACAAAACGCTCAAACCGATGTTCATCTATACGTTGCGGCCTTAATTCGATTTTTAACGTTGCAGCTAAGGTAGAATGAACATAAAGCATATCTCGAAAATCATCAACAGCCCCACAAAAATGAGGATAACATTGATCTCCAGTGCCAAATACGCCTGTTACAATCTCCTTTTTAGAAATATTCTCAAAGACATGATAAAACTGCATCATTTCAACAGGAATATCCCCATTTCCCCATGTATAGGTTCCAATGATTATCACATCAAATGATTCCAATTCATGAAGAGGAAAGTGTTCAACCTGAAAGATAGAGCAATTGTTTGTGTATTTACCTATATAATCGTTGACGATTTTCACAGCTTCCTCTGTATTTCCTGTAATCGATGTATACACAATTGCAACCTTCATACTTATAACTCATCAAACCCATTGGACTGGGATACTTTGGTATACGTTCGTGATTTTTGTTCGAAGAAGTCAGATTTGGTATCATTCATCATTTCATCACTAAACACCTGAATCCATGGCATTGGGTTCTCCCTTTCTTCATATAAATTTTGAAACCCAAGCTGGCGAAGTCTTTTGTTTGCAAGATATTCTACATATCCTTCAAATTCGTTTAAGTCAATTCCCTCAATATCTTTTAATATATAGTGTGCCCATTCTTTCTCTAGCTGCACTGCCTGCCCGATTGCTTTAAAGACATATTCCTTGTTTTCGTCGGTGTTTAGTTCCGGGTTCTCTGATAATAGAATTCGTACAAATTGAGCGATGAAATACGCATGCTGCATTTCATCCCTTTGAATATAGCTAATCATTGTACTCGTCTTCAGCATTTTTTGCTGTCTTGCAAGATTATAGAAAAAAGCAAAACCTGCATAAAAATAGATTCCTTCAAGGTTAATCGAGTTGATGGCGAGCTTAAACAGATTTTCTGGAGTCGGATGTTCCCTGAATCCCTCGTAAGATTCAAGAATTATCTGATTTCTTCTCCGAACAATTGGATCATCCTTTGCCTGATTAAAACGTTCCTTTTGTTCATACAAAGGTACTAGTGAACTCAATATATAGGAATAGGATTCATTATGAACAGCCTCCTGCTGTGAAATCACTGCAAAAATCGCTTTAAAACTTGAATCCGTTACATAATCCATAACCTGGTTCATTGTAGGTGTTTGCAAACTATCTAACGATGCAAGCTGAGTGTTTATTCGCAAAAATACATCCTTTTCAGTAGAAGTTAACTGATCCCACTGTTTGATATCATCTTGCATATTAATTTCTTGTGCTTTCCAAAAATTCGATAGCAAGGTTTGATACAAAGTATACATTTGTGGATATGCAATATCATTCCAATTCAATAGTCCCGAGGTTTCCCCATTAATAATGCCTGTTGATTTATTCGGAAACTCCGGATTAAATAATTTTATTTTTGTTAATGGCTGATTTTTCGTCATCAATTCTATTCCCCCTTAACTGTGGCATAGTTCACATTCTTCAATTTCTGCTTGGGATGTACTTCTGACATAATAAGTTGTTTTTAATCCCTGACTCCAAGCCTCTAGATGGAGCTGCAAGAGATCCTTTGCTTTAATATCATGTCTAACATACAGATTAAAGCTAATGCCCTGGTCGATATGACGCTGGCGTGCTGCATTTTGCCTAATACTCCACATTTGATTTACTTCATGACGTGCTTTCCTGTAAAATTCATAGGTTTTATGATTGATATCAGGTGCGGTCACTTTAAACTTAAAATTCTTTTTCTCTTCCGCATACTCAGCTGCATAAATTGGATCAATCCCATCGGTAGACCCACCAATTTTCGCTGTCGATGAATTAGGAGCAACCGCCATGAGCCAACCATTTCTTAACCCATTTTGAGAAACCTTTTCTTTAAGCTTGTTCCAACGTGCAGAAGCATATTTTCTTCTTGTAAAATAAACTCCCGTTTCCCACTCAGACCCTTTAAATTTGGAATAAGCGCCTTTTTCCTTTGCAAGCTCCATCGAGGTTTTAATCGCATAATAGGCAATATCTTCGTAGAGCTTATCCGCAAATTGAACAGCCTTTTCTGATTCCCAGTAAATCCCCTCTAGTGCCAAAAGATGATGCCAGCCAAATGTTCCTAATCCAACCGCACGAAACTTTTTATTGGTGATATCTGCTTGTTTAACCGAAATAGTATTTAAATCGACGACATTATCAAGCATTCTTACCTGGATACCAACTAAGCGTTCAAGTACATCTTCCTGAAAAGCCCTTGGCAGATTAATAGAAGAAAGGTTACAAACCACAAAATCACCTGGTTTTCGAATGATTACAATATTTCCTTCTTTATCTGCATACTCCTTCGTAATGCCTGTTGCTGACATATTTTGAGCAATTTCCGTACATAAATTACTGCAAAAAATCGCAGTTCGTCCCTTACCTAAAAGATGTTTATTCGGGTTTTGCCGGTTTACCTCATCACGGTAAAACATATACGGTGTCCCTGTTTCTAATTGCGCAACCATGATGCGTGCCATTACATCCATTGCCCGATAGGACTTACGCGGTAAAAGTGGATGATTGACAGCTTCCATATATTTTAAAGTGAAATATTTTTCATCCGTTTCATCGTAGAAATCTTCGAGCCCTAATGGATTTCCGTCTTCATCCTTCCATCCCATGATTTGCTTTACTTCATGTGGACAAAAGGTATGCCACTCTCCAATACTCCTCCCGTTTTCATCCACTTCTTGTAGCTTTCTCATAAACAAATCTGGAACGGATACCCCTGTAAAAATATCATGAGCCTTTCTTCGTTCGTCTCCGTTATTTGTCTTTAAATCAAGGAAACCATTCATGATATCTTTATGGAATAAATCAAGATAGATCGCTATTGCTCCTTGACGTTGGCCTAATTGGTCGACACTGACGGCTGTATCATTGATAAGGCGAATCCATGGAACAACACCAGAAGAGTTGCCCTTGAATTTTTTTATGTCGGAGCCGAGCGCCCGAACCTTCCCATAATAAACGCCTATTCCTCCTCCATCTTTTGATAATCTAGCAATATCCCAGTTATTTAAATAAATACCATCAAGTGAGTCTTCAACCGTATCAATAAAACAAGAGGAGAGCTGACCAAAGCTTTTACCTGCATTTGATAATGTAGGAGTGGCTACAGTCATATACAAATTACTTAATGCCCAGTATGCTTCTTTAACATATTCAAGCCGAGCTTCCCTCTTTTCATGTTGCATTAAGGTCATAGCGATTATCATGAACCGCTCTTGTGGTAGTTCATATATATTTCGTTCATAATCTCTTGCAAGATATCGGTCCGCTAGTAAAAATAAGCCGATGTATGTAAATAGAAGATCTTTAGTAGGGTCAATATGCTTGCCGAGTTCTGTAATCTCGTCCTTGGTATAAGAGTCTAGTAGATCATTAGAATAAATTCCTTTGTTCGTTAGTTCCTCGATTAACTCATGAAAACTGCCGTATTTTTGGGCACATTTATAATTGCGACTTATTCCTGCTTTCTCATAGAGCTCATTTAAATATAGTTGTGCCGCTAAATAGGTCCAGTTGGGCTGATCCATAGCAATTTTGTTTAAGGAATAAAAAAGAGCATGTTGGTTTGCTTCAAATGTTGAAAATTTCATTCCTTGCAGTTTGTTTCTTATTTCAGTTGTTTCGAGTTGATAGGTTCTTTCAGCATAATCCAGCGAGTGTATAACTGAATCCAATTCCCTTTGTATTGTGCTATTCAAAGTAATTCTCTCCCTAACTTTTTTTTGTAAAACACAAAAAATCCGCTCAATTGAATTGAGCGGATGAAACGATAACACCAAGAGAGCAAGAATAAAGAGCCCACCTGTCGCCATCGTTTCATCTTCCCAATCCCCGAAGAAGGTGAAACATCTTTAGAAAAAAGACAGGTCTCCTGACTTATGCTTCATTCTACTTTGAACCCTTCCCATATAAGTACCCACTTGGAGTTAGCTTATACAGTGGCATGTTCATTTCGTCAGCATTTACAGTTGCGGGGGCAGTTCTGGTTTTCCACCAGATTCCCTATTAAGCCTATTGGCATCTTTTTCTCAAGGCAAAACACAATATGTAGTTTTTAAAATTGAAATTCTCTCAATATATGCTATTGAATTTAATAATAAGTGACTACTCTACTTTTGGCAAGACAAATTTTGACAAAATTATTTCTCAAGAAATAATACCATATGCTCTTCATCACGATATTGGCCGTTATATTTCATTGCTTTTTTCTCGACTGCATATATTTTAAATCCTAGGTTTTTATATAATTCCTTAGCCGGTGTGTTTTCAGAATCTACCGTTAAATAAAGTTGTTCGATTTCAGGAATATTTCGGGCTATCTTAATTGCTTCTTTTAGCAATGCCTTGGCCGTACCCTTCCCTCTATTATTACCATCAACATACATTGCCACTATGTTAGCCCTATGTCTTATTTTTTGACGTGTTTCCCGAACTAAAGTGACCATACCAACTAAATGTTCTTCTTCAAATGCACCAAACGTTAAGATTTCTTCAGATTGAAAGCTTTTCTTATATTCTCCTATTGGATTTTCCTTCTTTATTGCCTCATCATACGTAACTAAAAATGCATCAGGATCCGTAGTTAATGCTTTTAATCGTAGCTTCCAATAGCACTCAGCATCCTCTGGTATAAGCTTTCTGATATTCACATTACCCCTCCTAAAGAACATTTGTTCTTGCGTTTTTTATTTGATTTAATTATAATGGGATTTAAGGAAAAAATATACAACAGAGTATGAATTCTTCTGGTAATAGAAAACATAGTGTAGGATAGTTGGCAAATCTATCAAAAGGAGTGTTTTGCAAATGAAAGGTCAAGTAACTCCGTACTTAATGTTTAACGGTAATGCAAAGGAAGCTTTGGACTATTACAAAGAAATATTTAATGGTGAAATTTTAGATGTTCAAACATATGCTAAAGCAGGTTATGAGAATCAGGATTGGGCGAACGACAGACTGATCCACGGTAAATTCAAAAAGAATGATTTCTTGTTAATGGTATCAGATGACTCTCCAGACCAAACGGTTAACGTTGGAAACAACATCTCCCTCGTAATTGAATTTGAAAGTGAAGAAGAGATTACTAAAACTTTTAATGATTTAAAAGAAAAAGGAACTGTATTCATGGAATTACAGGATACTTTCTGGGGAGCTAAATATGCAAAAGTACAGGACCAATTCGGGATTATTTGGGACCTAAACTTTGAAAAACAGTAAAATGTGAAAATCCCCCTGATTTTATGGGGGATTTGAGTTTATTTTTTCCATTCGTGCTTTAGCAGACCATAAAAATACATATCAAAACGCTTTCCATCTCGTTCTAAAAATTCCCTCGAAGTTCCTTCCCTGACAAAGCCTAGCTTTTCATATAAAGCGATTGCTCTTTCATTGTACTGAAACACGGTTAATTGGATTCTATGGAGATTTAACTCCTGAAAGGCAAAATCTAAAACAAGTACCATCGCTTCATATCCAAGTCCCCTATTTCGGTTACCATCCCCACCAATTGCAATTGCAAGCCATGCATTTCGATGTGGCCATATAATACTGTCAATGTCCACAAAGCCAACTAATTTTTCAGTGGCTAGCTCTTTAATTCCGAAAACAAATGCTTTTTCATTTTTCTGCTCAATCCACTCTTTGAAGTCTGAAGGATGTTTGGGGAAAGATGGCAACGTATCTAAATTTCTAAGAAACTCCTGATCTTCATACCAACTTACAATTGTCTGAACATCCTCAGCCTTAAATCTTACAAGTTCAACCTTTTTTCCTTTTAATAAATTATACGTAATCATTTGAATGACTCCTTAATTATCGACTAATATAATAATTCAACATTACGTATCCATTTCCTTTTTTAAGATATACACGCTGTTTTTCTCCACAATAAAGACCATAGAAACAAGTTCTATGGCCTTTTATTTTAATTGAGCTTTTGAAATCCTTTTCCTTCGGATTTGATTGTGAAATCATAAGCGCCACTGCGATTGTTTTTCTGCACTTTAATTTCAATTTCACCATCTGGCAATTTAGATGCTGAAACGTTAAATTCACTGACGCTATTTGAAACGATTAATTCAGCATTCGCTTCTTTAAGCTTCGCAATAGCCTCGGAACGTAATGACACAAAAATTGCATTTTTCTTAGCAGGAACTTCAACTCTAACAGTTGCTTCATCTGTTAAATCACTCAAATCATTGGCAGTTACCACATATTTGTTTCCTCTCTCAACTTCTGGAGAAACAACAACAAGTTGAGGTTCTTCCGGTTCTTCGCCTGGAGTTGTATAAATATCAACGATTCTGCCTTCAATTTCAGTCGGAATTCCTTCACTACCAATGAACTTTAAATGGTCACGGAAGTTTTCCCAATCGGAAAGTCCAAGATCAGTTACACGACCTTCTTCATAAGCTTTTGCAAACACATCATAGCCGTCGCCACCTTTAGCTGTGAATGCGTTCGTCGCAACGATGTACGTAGTATTATCATCAATTGCAACAAGTTTTCCATTGGAATCTTCGATGTAAACTTCAACTACACGTTCCCCTGCTGGCTTAGAAGAATCAAATTCTACCTTACCTCCCGCTACATGTAAAAAGCCACCATTTTCTCCAGGATATCTACTTACCGAAATTTCAAATGCTTCCTTAAGCTCAGCACCTGTTACTTCCATCGTAGCTAATGTGTTAGCAAATGGAAGAACGGTGATGACTTCACCAACAGTGATAGGACCTTCATTAATAGCAGCACGGATACCACCACCGTTTTGCAATGCCATTACAACATTTTCACCAGTGAATTCTTTTGCTTTTTTAAGCATACCATCTGTAATCAAGTTTCCAAGAATTGTTTCATTTTTACGTACGCTTGGTTTTGAATTATCCCCATTTGTACGAGGATTTTCTAATTCAATTGGAGTAGATACACCAATTTCTTCTTGAGCTACCTCTTCAACATGTGCTTTGAATGGTGCTAATACTTCTGCTGCTTCAGGATCAGCCACTTGACTGCCGATTGCAACTAAGCCACCATCATGTCCTATTACTACACCATTTTCATCGAATTCAACATTTAAAACACCAAGGTTACTATTGGCATTCCCTGTTTGAACGATTACTGTTGGTGTCTCGTCTTTTGCAACAACTACAGGTTCAGATAAGGTTGTATGGCTGTGGCCACCTACGATTATGTCTATGCCTTCCACTTCTTCAGCAAGAATTAAATCATTATCAATTGCTGCATTATCGTCATATCCGATGTGAGTTAATGCAATAATTTTATTAACACCTTGTGCTTCAAAGTCTTGTACTGCTTTCTCTGCTTCTGCAATGTAGTTTTCAAATACAATGGAGCCTGGGCTAGATATGTCGGCTGTTTCTTCTGTCGTTAAGCCAAAGATACCAACTTTCTCTCCATTTACTTCTTTGATAATTCCATTGTAAATTTGACCATCATTAAAGTCAGCTTCAATAGAATCATTGAATATTCCATTGAACTTATCATCTTTCGAGAAGTCCACATTGGCACTAACAAATGGGAATGTTGCACCTTGAATAAATTCGGCTAATTTTTGATGTCCTTCAGCCGATGAACCTAAATCAAATTCATGGTTACCAAAGGTCATTGCATCAAAGCCCAATAAGTTCATCATCGCTAAATCTGCTGCACCTTGAAATTCATTGAAATATAAGGTCCCTGTAAATGCATCACCTGCATGTAATAGAAGTGCTTCAGGGTTTTGTGCTCTCACTTCCTTCACTGCTGTGACAGTCTTAGGCATGTTGTCTAAGGCAGCATGCGTATCATTTGTATGCATAACAGTTAAATCAAAATTGTCTTTTAAATCTACTTGAACCATTACCGGGTCATGATCACTTGCACGTCCGGCCATATCGGTAAAATCTGCATTGATGTGTAAAATATCAATTTCAGTACTTCGTACTAAGTTGTTTGATACCACAATATGGTCTAATACTTGTGAGTTACCTTGGAACAAGTATGTGTAACGATCACTCTGTTCAACATGGTTAATCATGTTGGTCATCAATTCGCCCTCAAATATTTTCATTGCGTCAGAGAATTGATAGTCATTATAGTCACCAACAGATACGATATTCGCATCAGGGTTATCAGCTTTAATTTCTTCTATAAAGTCATAAACAATATTTGCGATTTGTTTACGTTGGACTTCACTAGCATAAACGGGTGGTTGAGTTGAACCGAATAATGGAGTGTCTCCAGATTTTGAATTCCAGTGATTTACAATAACAACAACATCTTCGCCTTGGAAGGTAAACTGTGCTGCTAAAGGTTTACGACTGTTATCAAATGCAGGGTTTGTTGGGTCAATCCGACCTGGGTTATGAGTTAATTTACCATTCTCATAACCAACTGCTGTTGTTGCATCACCAGCTGAGATGCCCTCTGGTAAGGAAACACGATCCGGATTATATAAGAATCCAACACGGATGTTTGCATTTGGTGCTCCACCATCTTCATTATTAATAGGGTCAATGTTTAAATATTCATATTCAGGACCGCCAGCAGCAACAATTGCTTGAATTAAACGTTCATAGCTTTCATTTGCAGCAGCATCTCCAGCAGATTGACCATTGTTATCTTGAACTTCAGTTACCCCGATAATATCAGGGCTCTCCATATCTTGAACAAATGCTCTAGCTAGTTTTTGAGCTTTATCATCCGTGGTTTCTTTTGTATTATTTGAGAAGTTCTCAAGATTATAAGAAGCAATCGTAAGCTTATCTTCCTCTTTAACAATTGTTGTTGTCTCAGGTTTTGCTTCACCAACAACATGTTTTGATTGCAGATCTTCTAAATCAACATAAATCTTAAAGTTTTGGAATCCATAGTTTACAACACCTGTAATTGGTCCAGTAAACTTATCTCCTGTTGCTACTTGGAAATCTCGAGCAGCACTATTATCGTACATTTTAAATTGGATACGATCCGGATTTGCATTATCTTCAGTTAATAAAACACCACCATGGATTGTATCGGTTTCTCTGTCCTCTAAAACAGTAATGAGATCCCCATGTTCTTGAGGTGCAACAGCCTTAACTGCTCCGACTTCGACAAGCATACCTTCTACGCTTTCCCAGAAATCAATTGCATCCTCTTCTGGATCAAACTCAGCAAAACTATCATTATCAATCACTTGATTTGGAAGGTTTTCACTGGTAATTTTAATTGGTTCCGGCAGTTCAACCGTTTCCTCAATTACTGTAACTATTCCACCTCGGTCATCTCTTGCATTGATTTGTGTTACTGGTAGGTCAGTATCTTGTTTCGTATTATTGTAGCCATCGATATGATACTCATCGACTGTGCCGGTCACACTTACTAGATTACCAATTTTCACATTTGCTTGGTTACCTGTATAAACGACAATACCCTCAGATGTCTTCGGATTGTTATCCTTTTGGTCATCTGGAGTTTGCATATGGAAGTAGTTTCCACTTCCGATTTTATAGGTATATGTAACAATACCTTTCACATTTTCTACTTTTACATTTTTAAGTGGAGATTCATGGGATTCTCCTTGAATATCATGGATATTAATTTCTTCAGCATCGTATACTTGATAAGTATATTCTTTAACATCACTAGCTGTTAAACCATCTTTTACAGCAATCGCTTTAATAGTTAGATTTTGGTCAACTGTAATTGGCTCATTGTATGTTTGACCATTTTCACTTGTTGGCTCTGTTCCATTAGTTGTATAGTAAATTTCTGCACCTTCAGTAGTTGTAGATAAGGTTACTTTTGTTCCAGTTGGAACTGTACCTGATGGATGGGAAGCACTAACTGGCTGAACCTTTGTTGCATCTGCAATGATATCTGCTTGTCCACGAGGTATGATTTGATAATCTTGATCAAATTGTTGGACGATACCTGTTATCGAATCATATGTAGTTCCAACAGATAACTCCAATGTACCCTTTTCATCACGAACTAAGAACTCTGTACCATCTTCGGCTTTGGCCGTATAATTTGCCCAACCATTTCCTTTATTAACATTGATTAATTCTACTTTTTTAACAAGAGCTAGTTTTGATTCATTTTCTTCTTTCACATTAGCCCCTGCTAATTCAACAGGATCTGGCACGCCTTTATCTTCTGTTTTTTCAATCAAGGTCGCGGTATCCAGTTGTAACAACCCTCTATATTCTTGTAATGAACCACTTACAGTGATTTCATCTCCAAGTTGAACATTTAATGAAGTAGGACGAACAGCAATTGCAGCTGTTTCATCTTGAATGTGAATCGTATTTTTTAATGTTGCTGTTACAATTCCCTTAACTGTTGCTGAACCTGTACCTTGAGTACGTGCTTCGGCAATGCTGATTACGGTTGGTTGTTCAGGTTCTCCAGGATTGGAGTCACCATCAAGAAATTCGTAGGAAGAGGCACTTCTTAAACCAGGAACACTAAAATATGCTGCAAGGTTCCCAGTAATTGCTACTTTTCTTTGGAAGTTTTCAGGATGGTCTGCCAAATTTAAATCTGCACGAACATTACCTGATGGTAACTGCACAGGTAATATTTTTGCTGGATCCTTTTCGTTTGGATCGTCTGCTAAACCAAGATTTGTATTAATTGTAAACGGAGCAACTTGATCATAATTTGTTCCACTAATAACTGTTCCCACAATATACCCTTGTACTGTAGCAGTACCAGAGTTATTTGCAATTGCTTCTGCTACTGAAATAAAAGATGATTGTTCTTCATTCACACTAGCAGTTGCCTGTGCCGCACTTGCGGAAGGCGCAAAGTTTAATAATGTAGTAGGCACAATTAAACTAAAAACAAAAAATACCGATAGTAATTTTCTTACTATGCTACTTTTCACACTCTTCTCCCCTTACTTCATAGTTTTTGGTAGTATCCTATACGATTTCAAGATACTTCTTTAGGGGGAATCAGTCAATATAATTTACGAAAATTAAACTAAAAATTTACGTATTTTTTGTACAAAACACGAATGATAGGTAAAAAGACTTAGTGTAATGTTAGCGTTTTATCGAAAATCTCCTACTTTTGTCACGAATAACCATTTTGGAATGTAAACGAATTCAAATCAAAGAAACATGAAATATGAAAAACGACTACTAATCAAAATAGCAGTCGTTTATCTTCTTTTAGCTAACAAAATTTTCATATGTCTTTTGCAAGTGGTTTTTATCTATCTTTCCAACATGTGTTTTTGGTATTTCTTCTACAAAGATAAACTCTTTCGGAACTTTGTATTTACCAATTTTTGCTTGACAGTACTCTTTTAACTCTTGCTTAGAAACTTGTTGATCTGGGATTAATGAGACTACTGCAATTACCATTTCACCCCATTTATGATGTGGCACACCAATTACAGCAACTTCATTAATCGCTGGATGTTGGCTAATGCATTGTTCTACCTCAAGTGGATAGACATTTTCCCCACCGGTAATGATCATTTCTTTCTTTCGACCAACAATATAGTAATAGCCTTCCTCATCACATCTTGCTAGATCTCCCGTATGGAGCCATCCATCATGGTACGCCTCGTTTGTCGCATCCTGATTATTCCAGTAATGATGGAAAACGTGCTTTCCCCGAATTAGCAGCTCACCTACTTCTCCCGCCTTTACTTCTCTCCCATCAGAAGTAATGATTTTCACATCATTAAAAAACATGGCCTTCCCAACAGAGCCTCGGCGAAATCTTGAAATCTTGGGATCGATAAAGAAATTGTTTGGCCCAGCTTCTGTTAGTCCATATCCTTCTTTAAAAGACAAACCCTTTTCTTCAAACGCTTGGTAAATTTCTAACGGACATGGTGCTCCCCCAGATAAGAATGTATGCATGGTTGGAAACTTTACATCTTTAAAAGAAGGAGTGTTAACCATCATGTGATACATCGTCGGAACAAGCAGTACGACTGTACAACCCTCTTGATTAATCATTTGGATTGCTCGATTGGGTTCGAAATTTTTAGCTATGACAACCTTGCCCCCCATCATTAAAATCGGAATAGATAAGGCATTGAGGCCACCTGTATGGAACATCGGCATATATGTTAATGTCACATCTTCCGCCGACAAATTCCAGCTCACAATGGTATTTAACCCATTCCACGTAATGGATTGATGGGAAAGGACCACTCCCTTTGGTTTTCCAGTCGTTCCACCTGTATAAATAATAGCTAATGGGTCATCGTCTTTGATAAGCTGCTCGTGATTTGTGAAGTTACTTGCTTCATTCGCAAATCGATAATACTCCTCCGTATCAATTTTTACGATTTTCCTAGATATTTTGTCCTGTAATAGCCCCTCCAAATCACTTGATATTGCAATTAGACTTGGTGATGAATGTGTCAGGATATAATCTATTTCTTCACTTGATAAACGCCAATTTAACGGTACAAAGATTGCCCCGATTTTTCCACAAGCAAAAAGCAAATCGAAATAACTGATATCATTTGGAGATAGCAGCGCAATCCGATCTCCCTTTTTGATTCCGATTGATTGGAAATAGGAAGCGATGTTTTCCGCACGTTTATTTAGTTCATGAAAGGTAAAGCGGCTGCCCGTTTCCCCGTCTACAACAGCAATCGAATCAGGTGATAGTCGAGCCCGATTTGCGATCCAATCCAGTTCCCACCTCACAACTATCTCTCCTTACGTCTACTAAATTCTATTCTTACTATAGAAGATAGAAGTTACATGGAAGTTACACTTGAAAGGATTTGTATTTAGGTCTACGTTTTGGATTTTGGGCAAAAAAATAAGGAGCGAAAAAAATCAGCTCCTCCTCGTTCAAATCACATCATAATCCCACCATCAACATGCAACGATGTTCCATTGACGTAATCAGATTCATCTGATGATAAAAATAAATACGCGTTTGCAATATCTGATGGTTTTCCTAGTCTTTGAACTGGAATCATTTGTTTCATTTGATTGATTACTTTTTCTGGAACAGTTGCAACCATCCCTGTTTCAATAAATCCTGGCACAACTGCATTAACATTGATACCTTTTCTTCCAAGTTCTTTTGCCCATGTTTTCGTCATCCCAACTACAGCAGCCTTTGATGCGGCATAATTGGTTTGGCCTACATTCCCGTATACGCCCGTTACAGATGAGGTACTGACGATTTTCCCTTTGCCATTTGATATCATATGGGGCACTACGGCCTGGGTGCAATTAAAAACACCTGTTAAATTGACGTCAATCACCTTTTGAAAATCCTCTTGGGAGAGCTTTGTTAGCATCCCATCACGTGTAATCCCAGCATTATTTATTAAAATATCAATTT